>NZ_JBWGQH010000093.1:0-510 GCF_056331925.1 Chloroflexus sp. | reverse complement strand
TGGACAATACACGCGTTGCAGACGTTCGTTCAGAAAATCTTTCAATACTTTCGGCTCACGGTAGAGCACTGAAACAAGATAACAAAGATGAGTAGAACGAACGCGAGCCGTCTTTCAATACTTTCGGCTCACGGTAGAGCACTGAAACGACAAGTACACGGTGGTGGAGCGAGACATTATCACGCTTTCAATACTTTCGGCTCACGGTAGAGCACTGAAACCGCGCGCGCTGGCGCAGGCACAATGTCAGACTTGACTTTCAATACTTTCGGCTCACGGTAGAGCACTGAAACATCTGGACCGATTATCTAGATGATGTCCAGCCCGAACTTTCAATACTTTCGGCTCACGGTAGAGCACTGAAACGAGGCGGCCAAATCAGCGATGCGCTGGATAACTGACCTTTCAATACTTTCGGCTCACGGTAGAGCACTGAAACGGCAAGACATAGGAGACGACCAAACCATGATAGCCCTTTCAATACTTTCGGCTCACGGTAGAGCACTGAAA
>NZ_JBWGQH010000092.1:0-547 GCF_056331925.1 Chloroflexus sp. | reverse complement strand
GCCGAAAGTATTGAAAGTCCGCTATTATGACAAACGAGTTTGGCCAAGCGTCGTTTCAGTGCTCTACCGTGAGCCGAAAGTATTGAAAGCGAAAGCAACACCACAATGTGCGTACTTTGTCTATATGGTTTCAGTGCTCTACCGTGAGCCGAAAGTATTGAAAGGAGTCTCTCCGCGCCCCGTGGAATACGTTGTACTGGCGTTTCAGTGCTCTACCGTGAGCCGAAAGTATTGAAAGGCGAGGAGTTTGAGCAAACCGGTTCGCTGGCGGTTTCGTGTTTCAGTGCTCTACCGTGAGCCGAAAGTATTGAAAGGCGTGGTTAGACGCTGCACAACGTGATGGCTTGGTGCAGTTTCAGTGCTCTACCGTGAGCCGAAAGTATTGAAAGATGCGCTTCCCGGTACAACCGGTTTCTTGTACTCGCGTTTCAGTGCTCTACCGTGAGCCGAAAGTATTGAAAGAACTGCCAGTCATTCCAAACAAGAACCGAGTAAGTTGTTTCAGTGCTCTACCGTGAGCCGAAAGTATTGAAAGAGGTGACTAGGG
>NZ_JBWGQH010000091.1:0-580 GCF_056331925.1 Chloroflexus sp. | reverse complement strand
CTCTGCGAGGGACTAGAGCTAACGACTCATCGACAAACTCGTCATCTGCAAATTCGTCTGCGAAGTCGACAACGACGGTCGGCGGTATCGCGCAGGATCAGGAACCGCCAGAGTCGGACGAGGAAGTCGACGACCCGACGTGGTTCGTGGCCCACCCGACCGAGCCTCCGCAAGAGTTCGATACCACCGAGTTTTGGCGTCGACACTTTGTTGGGGGCGGCGTATCGCCAGCAAAGACCATAAAAGGAGAAAAAAGGCTCATCGAACAACTCGCCGCTATTATTAACAATCTGGCGTTGGAGTTCGATGAGACCCGCCGCGTGGACGGTCGTAAGCTCGTTCGCGCTCTTACTACTCGGCACATTCGGAATATCTATCGAGAGCACGAAGCAAAGCGTCCGGCAATCCTGTGGATCGCCGACATTAGCGGGAGTTGTGCTCATATGAGTTTGCCGAGTCTTCGCGTCGCCCATGCAGCGACCGTACTCGGCAAAACGACCATTCCCATCATTGTGACGACGATCCACAATGTATTCAGAGTTCTCCAAACTATCAATGGTTTTGACGTAACGACAGAGAC
>NZ_JBWGQH010000090.1:0-584 GCF_056331925.1 Chloroflexus sp. | reverse complement strand
TGAGCGGGCCGCCATCATGCGCCAAAGCTGCAATGCACCGATCCAAGGTACCTGCGCCGACCTTATCAAACTTGCGATGGTGTACGTCCACCGTGCGCTCCAACCGTATCAAGCGCGGATCATTATGACTGTGCATGATGAGTTGGTATGCGAAGGTCCAGCGCGCCACCGTGATGCTATCGCATCCGCGATGAAAGACGCGATGGAACGGGCGGCCAGAGTTGTATTGCCAACCATGGGGGCCTACGTTGTGGTTGACGTGCACCCGTCATCGACCTATGACAAATAGGAGTGTGGTATGTTCCGACCACTGCATGAGCTTATGAACGAACCACGCGCTGTTATCCCTACCGGTATCCTTGCCATTGACACAATTACCGGTGGTGGTATTCCGGTAGGACACATCACCGATATTGTGGGAGAGAAAGGGCTAGGTAAAACAACCCTTGCCCTCCACACCGCTGGCCGCCATATGGCTGCCGGCCACCCTGTTTACTACATTGACAGTGAATTCTCATTCCATGCTGCCTACGCAGCAACCTTTCTTCCACCACACCATGACCGGTTCTTTGTCCTTCAACAAT
>NZ_JBWGQH010000089.1:0-616 GCF_056331925.1 Chloroflexus sp. | reverse complement strand
GGGGAAGCGGTTAGATGATCTGAATGTACCCAAACCGACCAATCCATTTATCCCGAAGCCGCGTCCGGCCAGGGCACCGCGGAAGACGGAAGAGCAGCGGCAAGCGGAAAAGCAACAGCGGGAGCAGGAGCGGTTGCAAGAACGGATTGAGCGGGACACAGAACGTCATTATGAACGTTTGGAGCAGTTGTACAAACGGTTCCAAGAGCGGATGCGTGCTGCTGAACAAGCATTTGCACAAGGACAACTGGAAGGGCGGGCAGATTTTTATAACGCACTTGCTCGGTTTGAGGACAACCAGCTTCGCCAGCGACTGAGTGCGCTCTATGAGCAAAGCGTTTTGGAATCGCAACAACTTGCGGCAGAGAAGGGAGCAGATGTTGCTGATGCGTATCTCGAAGAGGTAACAAAGGTTCTTCTGGCCCGTGCACAACGTGAGCAAGAGATTACGCGCACGTTGACGGAAGGAGACGCGGCACGCGCGGAGTACTTGCGTGGTGTTGACGAACTCTACCGGCGGGCAGAAGACGCACGACTTGAGCAAATAAAACGCGGGGAGCAATCGATACGGGCGGAGTATGAGCAATCGGTTGCAGAGCAGAACCAAGAATTCGCC
>NZ_JBWGQH010000088.1:0-618 GCF_056331925.1 Chloroflexus sp. | reverse complement strand
GGCCAGTAAACCCACTTTCAATACTTTCGGCTCACGGTAGAGCACTGAAACCGCAGTCGGCGCGCCGAATCCCGATGCAGCACCAAACTTTCAATACTTTCGGCTCACGGTAGAGCACTGAAACTCGATCGCGTCGCGCGTTCGCCAATGCCGCGACGCGCCTTTCAATACTTTCGGCTCACGGTAGAGCACTGAAACTCGCTGGGCTAGTGGCGTGATCTCGAACTTGCCGTCTTTCAATACTTTCGGCTCACGGTAGAGCACTGAAACACCGTTCTGCCACTTTCGCGCTATGTTCGTGCTGTCCTTTCAATACTTTCGGCTCACGGTAGAGCACTGAAACTGCAAGCGCTACGGAAAACACCGGAATAACGACGGCTTTCAATACTTTCGGCTCACGGTAGAGCACTGAAACCATGCGGTTTCAGACGTTTTCGTCCTGTTGCAATCTGACTTTCAATACTTTCGGCTCACGGTAGAGCACTGAAACTGGGCGGTACGGTTCGGGTAAAACGCTGCTCTCGGTTCTTTCAATACTTTCGGCTCACGGTAGAGCACTGAAACAGGGATGCTGTCGCGGACACGTTCGTTTTGTTGCAATCTTTCAATACTTTCGGC
>NZ_JBWGQH010000087.1:0-628 GCF_056331925.1 Chloroflexus sp. | reverse complement strand
CGTGAGCCGAAAGTATTGAAAGCTGGACTGAGTTTGGCCAATCCTCCGGTGCTGACTGTTTCAGTGCTCTACCGTGAGCCGAAAGTATTGAAAGTTTTCCCCTTCCGCGACCTTTCACCTGCCACTCGCGGGTTTCAGTGCTCTACCGTGAGCCGAAAGTATTGAAAGCTGAATAATGGAGGTGCAACAGAAATGAAATTAGAGTTTCAGTGCTCTACCGTGAGCCGAAAGTATTGAAAGGCTAAGTAGAGTAAAGGATTATCTGGGAGCAGCCACTGTTTCAGTGCTCTACCGTGAGCCGAAAGTATTGAAAGGCTTGTCAAGCGCAATACTCCAGCTTCGTTACGCTGTTTCAGTGCTCTACCGTGAGCCGAAAGTATTGAAAGATCACCATGCAGTGCATACCAACTCAACATATGAAGTAGTTTCAGTGCTCTACCGTGAGCCGAAAGTATTGAAAGGCAAAGTACGTGGCGACGGCAAGCATCCGCACCGCGGTTTCAGTGCTCTACCGTGAGCCGAAAGTATTGAAAGTGATATGTTGAGCGTGTCATCGTGTCGTTAATTAGTGGTTTCAGTGCTCTACCGTGAGCCGAAAGTATTGAAAGCATCAGCGAGCAAAACACGA
>NZ_JBWGQH010000086.1:0-643 GCF_056331925.1 Chloroflexus sp. | reverse complement strand
AACATCAGCCGCAAGCGAATCATCAACGTAGACTTTCAATACTTTCGGCTCACGGTAGAGCACTGAAACCCCACACTCTGTGGTACGTCAGTGTGCAGAACAACGCTTTCAATACTTTCGGCTCACGGTAGAGCACTGAAACGTCAATTGGTCGTGGGATTGGGGCGGCCAGAACTACTTTCAATACTTTCGGCTCACGGTAGAGCACTGAAACTTTTCATCATCAAGATTGTACACGAAGCGTTTTAAACTTTCAATACTTTCGGCTCACGGTAGAGCACTGAAACGCATCCTGTGGTGGTGCAATCCCCAACCAGTACGGACTTTCAATACTTTCGGCTCACGGTAGAGCACTGAAACGTGCCGTCTGCTCGTGTCAGTACCTGCCGTCACCGTACCCTTTCAATACTTTCGGCTCACGGTAGAGCACTGAAACTGCCGCACGCGCTTGGCGTGCGGTCTGTTCATCAAACTCTTTCAATACTTTCGGCTCACGGTAGAGCACTGAAACCTATTGTGCGCTGGCTCGCTCAAAGGTCTAGTCGTTGCTTTCAATACTTTCGGCTCACGGTAGAGCACTGAAACGTAGATACTACGCCGGTAGGTAATGCATCGGTAGATGCTTTCAATACTTTCGGCTCAC
>NZ_JBWGQH010000085.1:0-646 GCF_056331925.1 Chloroflexus sp. | reverse complement strand
CAAGGTGGGTTCAAAACACCAAAATCCCCGTGAGGGGATTGAAAAATTCACAACCAGGTGAAGCCCCCAAGTCCGTCAAATGCAGTTCAAAACACCAAAATCCCCGTGAGGGGATTGAAAAAAGAGAAAAAGGAACCCTTTTTTCGTACCCCATGTTCGATGTTCAAAACACCAAAATCCCCGTGAGGGGATTGAAAAGTACCACAACCTCGCCGTTTAGCAAAGGAGTGTTTGGATATGTTCAAAACACCAAAATCCCCGTGAGGGGATTGAAAACCAGGGCAAGGGTGGTTTACAGGTGTTCCAACGTATGCGTTCAAAACACCAAAATCCCCGTGAGGGGATTGAAAACTTGTGGCACGGTCAGAGACGTGCACGGCGTGGGTGTATGCGTTCAAAACACCAAAATCCCCGTGAGGGGATTGAAAAACGAACCGCAGCGGACGTAACCGTCTGCCGGTACACCGGGTTCAAAACACCAAAATCCCCGTGAGGGGATTGAAAACGAAATAACCGGTATGTCACGTATGTCGTTAGGCAACGACGTTCAAAACACCAAAATCCCCGTGAGGGGATTGAAAAGGAGACATGACCTTTACATTCTTCAACTCCATCTCCTTCAGTTCAAAACACCAAAATCCCCGTG
>NZ_JBWGQH010000084.1:0-648 GCF_056331925.1 Chloroflexus sp. | reverse complement strand
GCACTGAAACCGCACTGCGCATGTACGCGATCCGCATGCGCAGTGCTTTCAATACTTTCGGCTCACGGTAGAGCACTGAAACCCGTCATGGTTACGGGGGACTTCGGATAAGGACCACTTTCAATACTTTCGGCTCACGGTAGAGCACTGAAACAACATCAGAAGTGAAAGTGAGTTTCGCGATTGCGCATACTTTCAATACTTTCGGCTCACGGTAGAGCACTGAAACCGTCAAATTTTCTACGAGTTTTGCGCAAGCCCCGCTTTCAATACTTTCGGCTCACGGTAGAGCACTGAAACGACAGATATAGGACAATAATGCACTGCGCATGCGGATCTTTCAATACTTTCGGCTCACGGTAGAGCACTGAAACAGTTACCACAAACAAAAGAACTTCTGATTTTAACCGCTTTCAATACTTTCGGCTCACGGTAGAGCACTGAAACAAACCAAACGTATACTGCATGAAGAGATAAACGTCTCTTTCAATACTTTCGGCTCACGGTAGAGCACTGAAACTCTGCATGTACCCGACTGGACAACATTAGGACACCCCTTTCAATACTTTCGGCTCACGGTAGAGCACTGAAACCAGGGAAAACGGTGAACGACGCCGGAGAGCTCGTAGCTCTTTCAATACTTTCGGC
>NZ_JBWGQH010000083.1:0-654 GCF_056331925.1 Chloroflexus sp. | reverse complement strand
CGGTAGAGCACTGAAACGATCGACAATTGCCGTCACCAAGTCCGATAGCGTCACTTTCAATACTTTCGGCTCACGGTAGAGCACTGAAACCGCCAACTCCGCAACTGCTGTACGCAATGCTGGTTGCTTTCAATACTTTCGGCTCACGGTAGAGCACTGAAACTGGGTTCTACATAGAATGCATCGAGAACGGGGACAACTTTCAATACTTTCGGCTCACGGTAGAGCACTGAAACCTGTGACGAACCAGAGGTACGACGGATGGCCCCGCGCTTTCAATACTTTCGGCTCACGGTAGAGCACTGAAACACTGCAACGATCGGGTTGATTGTGGTTGCTGGCGCGGCTTTCAATACTTTCGGCTCACGGTAGAGCACTGAAACAGCTGGACGTCGACGTTTGATTAAGGCATGGTACGGACTTTCAATACTTTCGGCTCACGGTAGAGCACTGAAACACGAAGTACTGACGCTAGATTAATCCCGTGTAGTCTATCTTTCAATACTTTCGGCTCACGGTAGAGCACTGAAACGTCCATCCCGCTTGCCGGTAGTATAAGAGAGTTTTTGCATCTTTCAATACTTTCGGCTCACGGTAGAGCACTGAAACACAACGTGGACGAAGCTCGTGTTTTGCTCGCTGATGCTTTCAATA
>NZ_JBWGQH010000082.1:0-674 GCF_056331925.1 Chloroflexus sp. | reverse complement strand
TCCGTACCGTCTTCCAGAAGGACGAGTACGTGCGCACCATCCTGTGGTTCTTACGCGTGTATACTGCGCCAAAGGTTGAATTTCACAAGACAACCAAGGCATCCGTGGTTACGCACACATTGAGTACCATTGTTCCCCCGTCTGCGGTAGACGGGTATCTACAAACGATACGCCACCTGTGGGAGGTGTACAGTACCGCTGTCATCCCCGTGGTGGTGAATGGTTGGGTTGTATACCGTGACGGTACCACGGTACACATGGCGTCGGACGTTATGCATGTGAGTATTACGCAAGGAGGTAACCTATGAAGTTAGTACAAGTAGACGCGTACAAGGGAGTACGTGTGGTCGAAGGTTGGGACGTATTGTACGCGGATTGGCTCTACCGTCCGCGGTTTGTAATTCAGCTACGTGGTGACGAAATCATTGACGTGGCGGATGCATACGGGTTGACACGTCAGGTGGTCCTACCCACCGGCGTGGTGATTGAGGTGGAGCAGGCCCGTATCACCAGTGGGCGCATTGTTTCCTCGCAAGAGAGCATTACGCCATTGCTTGTCCCCGACCAGACGCCAAGCACCGACGTGCTCGTATTGGTACACTTGGCAACCAGTGTGCAAGGTACCCCGTACTGGCGCTCGCTCAGTACGGTGTATCTGCTCCGCTCAGGGCAAA
>NZ_JBWGQH010000081.1:0-679 GCF_056331925.1 Chloroflexus sp. | reverse complement strand
CATCTCTGTCGTTACGTCAAAACCATTAATGTTTCAGTGCTCTACCGTGAGCCGAAAGTATTGAAAGTCAAACCGATCACCGTTTTGGATAACCGCAAAACCTAGTTTCAGTGCTCTACCGTGAGCCGAAAGTATTGAAAGAGGAATTTGGCGCGGATGTTGGCGCGGTGGTAGGTACGGGTTTCAGTGCTCTACCGTGAGCCGAAAGTATTGAAAGGTTCTTGTAAAGTTAACGAAACGGAAAGCGTGCCAGAGTTTCAGTGCTCTACCGTGAGCCGAAAGTATTGAAAGGTTTGTTTGCGCACTTGATTCTGATAACTGTACCACCGGACTCCACACCGAACCAACCACCGTGCCACCGGTGTACCACGTCCACGTACTCCCGTCGTTCGATACACCGAGATACACCGCAATTGCTGCGGAGATGGCAAGCGTTGTGGTGCGATGGCGAATCTCACGTCCGTGGTTGCACTCAATCCACCGCCAGCTCGACGATAGCGCGTAGGTAACACCACCGCTCGTTGTGTTGTTGTCTTTGAGGACGTTCAGGGTATTGGCCGGCGTATTTACACTATCTCGGTACAGTACCCCCGCTCGTAGTTCCTGCAGAAACTGCTCGTTGCTTGTCAACGATACCGGTGATGACCACGCTGACCACGCGCTTTGTTGCGTAAACAAG
>NZ_JBWGQH010000080.1:0-690 GCF_056331925.1 Chloroflexus sp. | reverse complement strand
GACTGGGCCGGTGATAGCGTGAATGACGGAACGGCACCGCACAATTCCGTCGCCGTCCTGATAGATAAGTGAACCAACGGCGCGGCATAATCGGCCAGCATCTTCCCAAGCATTCTCCCCGTCAAGCCACGACCACGCCGGCGTAAGCAACGAATGACTACACGTGTAGTACCACGGTGCATCGGGGTACGTACTTTGTTGTTCAAGTGGACGACCACCTGCTTTCCATAACAATTCGTTGATGATACCACCGCGGTATGACGGGTTGTTTGGGTCCTCGATACTGGTAGTCGTTGTTTGGGTATGCGCTGGACGGGACCGTCGTACCGGTATGCGGATCGCCTGCGCTGCAATCATGTCACCGATGCCACTACACGACCACACCACCTCGGTTGGTGTTCGTTCACTCCGGAGTACGTACCCTACAAACACGCGGAAGCCTGATGGAAAGGGGTGAAGACTGTAGGTAATACGGATTGGCGCAAATGCCGGTGTGTACGCATGTGCGCCAGGGCCAAGGGTAACTTGTGCTGATGGAATAGGGCCGGCGCCGAACGACAACACATCAGGTAACGACGCCTGCACCGTCGCACTGATAACATGCTGCGAGACGTCAACCCACGTTGTGCCGTTGTAGAACTCAACCGCTATCGTGGGCCGGCGAACATCAGCTAAGAGGGAAGGACGATC
>NZ_JBWGQH010000079.1:0-694 GCF_056331925.1 Chloroflexus sp. | reverse complement strand
TTGATGAAAAGTGCTTTCAATACTTTCGGCTCACGGTAGAGCACTGAAACATGCGCCGGAAGCGGCTAACGAGCGACGCCGCACCGGCTTTCAATACTTTCGGCTCACGGTAGAGCACTGAAACCAGCAGGGGATTGTGACGCTCGCGCGCGTCAAGGACTTTCAATACTTTCGGCTCACGGTAGAGCACTGAAACGCGCGCTGTAGATACCGCATCGCGCTACGCAGAAATGCTTTCAATACTTTCGGCTCACGGTAGAGCACTGAAACAGGGGGTGGTGTGCATCGAGAAAATCTCGAACTGGATCACTTTCAATACTTTCGGCTCACGGTAGAGCACTGAAACTGCGCGGGTGCCCAAGCGATCCAGAACGTCGTATTGCTTTCAATACTTTCGGCTCACGGTAGAGCACTGAAACAACTCCAGTCTATCGCTGGAATAATTGCATAACACTGCTTTCAATACTTTCGGCTCACGGTAGAGCACTGAAACCTGATACTTCTTTCATTAGTTGTCATCTTCGCTCTTCTTTCAATACTTTCGGCTCACGGTAGAGCACTGAAACACGCATCGCGCTACGCAGAAACGTTGCTGCAGATCGCTTTCAATACTTTCGGCTCACGGTAGAGCACTGAAACCGATGCTCAATAATTATCATCTCAACACCACAGGTACCTTTCAATACTTTCGGCT
>NZ_JBWGQH010000078.1:0-740 GCF_056331925.1 Chloroflexus sp. | reverse complement strand
CGTAAAAAAGGTATAGATGGAAAGCGCGCGGTACGACTTGCTCGGCGGTTGCTCGGTCGTAGTATCTAGCGGTGGGCGGTATGCAACTTCAAGCTGGCGAACTTGTAGTTGACATCAAAATAAATAGCCGCGATGCGATAGAAGCGCTCAAGCAGGTTGAAGCGCAAGGAAAACAAGTTGCGCAGACACTGAACACAAAGCTTGCCGCTGCGCATGCAAACGTAGCGCGGAGTAGTGCGCAACAAGCAACAACACTCCAGCGCACGCAGGACGCAATGCTGCGTATGGCGATGGCCGAGGCTCGGCTTGCGTCGACAACCGGTGATGTTGCGCGAGCGATTCAGATTCTGGAAGACGCACTCAATCAGACGACGGTACGTACCAAAACAGTTGTGCAAGCGCAAACCATGCTTGCACAGCAGCAACAGCGTCTGGCTGGAACAAGCCGTTCGTTGCGAGAGACACTGCAAGAGCTGGCGCAGACAGGCGGTTCGTTGTTCGGCGCCTTCTCGGCGTTGAGTACGCTCTTTGGCGCGTCGTTGTTTGTCAACGCTGCGGTACAAGCAGGAAAGCTTGCGCTTGAATTACAAAATGTGCAACTTTCATTACGTTCTATTGCCGGTTCGCAGGATGTGTACAACGCGGCAATGGAGCGTGCTGAGTATTTCCAGCGCATTTACGGCGGTACGTTAGCTGAGAATGCTGCGCGAGTTCAAAACACCAAAATCCCCGTGAGGGGA
>NZ_JBWGQH010000077.1:0-755 GCF_056331925.1 Chloroflexus sp. | reverse complement strand
TGACGACAACGGACCCTTCCCCACTCGCCGACTTGCGATTGATGATATCATCGATAATCTAGGATAAATCTTCATTCATCAGCCGCCAGTGCCAACTGGCGGCTTTTTGTATGTCTCTCTCTCTCTCTCTTTTCTTTCAACAAATTCGGCTCACGGTGGAGCACTGAAACGCTGCGTGAGGCGTTTGCAAAATGCTCAAAAATTCGCGCGGAAAGGGTATTGACAAACTGCGCGGGATGTGGTATAGTAGAGACAACGAAAGAACAAAAGCCCAACGCAACAACAGAAAGGAGAGAAAAACAATGTTCGCCACGGTAGAGCAGGCAATTCGGGAGGCAAAGCGTGATAACTGGGCACGGGCGTACAACGGTTTCAAAATCATTGCTACGGGGAATGGGTTTGATTACGCATATCCAAACACTCCTTTGCTAAACGGCGAGGTTGTGGTACAATGGTGGTGGTACGATACCACGCGGTTAAGTCGACCAGTGTGGCGGCGGCGCAAGTAAACCCCCGCCGTCCGCACCAACCAGGCCCCCGATGCTAGCAAATAGCATCGGGGGCCTTTTCGTGTGTTGGTCACGGTTGGTGCTGGTGGCAGGTGCGGTGTGGTTGGCGCGCAGTGGTGGTAACGGAACATAAAAACCCGCCAGTTTCAACTGGCGGCTTAGTGCTTTTCAACAAGTTCGGCTCACGGTGGAGCACTGAAACTTGCGCGGATATGCAGACAGCAGGTGGAGGGGTAGAAAAAATGC
>NZ_JBWGQH010000076.1:0-771 GCF_056331925.1 Chloroflexus sp. | reverse complement strand
GTTGGTGTTGTATAGTACAACCCATCACGGTGGTTAGTAATGTATGAGAGAGGAGTGATAGTGATGGCGGGTACCACAAAAATTGAATGGTCACAGAGAGTTTGGAACCCAGTTACTGGGTGCACGAAGGTAAGCCCTGGCTGTAAGTACTGTTACGCAGAAAGGTTTGCACGTCGGCTCCAAAAGATAGGGAACGCTAGGTATCGCCACGGGTTCCAAGTAACACTCCATCCAGACCTTTTAGAACTACCTTTACGTTGGCGAAAGCCTTCAATAATTTTTGTTAACTCAATGTCTGATCTTTTCCACTTATCCGTTCCTGACGAGTTTATTCAACAAGTGTTTGAAACAATGGTAAAAGCAAACCGGCATATTTTTCAAGTTTTGACAAAAAGGTCGGAAAGACTTTTAAATCTCGCGCCACAGCTTCCTTGGCCTGAGAACGTTTGGATGGGGGTAAGTGTGGAAACTGCGGAGTATTACACGCGCATCGAACATCTCCGCCAAGTTCCGGCACAAGTACGGTTTCTCTCGTGCGAACCCCTCTTAGGACCTTTGGATAAACTACCCCTCGATGGGATTCACTGGGTTATTGTTGGTGGCGAATCAGGTGCCGGTGCGCGCCCAATGAAAGAAGAATGGGTACGCTCTATTCGTGACCAATGCCAAAAAGCAAGTGTGCCGTTTTTCTTCAAGCAGTGGGGCGGAGCACAGAAGTGGCGGAATGGGCGAATATTAGACGGTCGCACATACGACCAAATGCCGTATCTG
>NZ_JBWGQH010000075.1:0-782 GCF_056331925.1 Chloroflexus sp. | reverse complement strand
AGCACTGAAACAACCGGAGCAGCCCAACTCAAACCATGCGGAGTCAGCTTTCAATACTTTCGGCTCACGGTAGAGCACTGAAACCTTGATCTGCCCGTCACGCGTACTCCGCATAAACTCGCCTTTCAATACTTTCGGCTCACGGTAGAGCACTGAAACCATCTTAGCCGGGGCCGGCATTCTCATCCGGATGTTCTCTTTCAATACTTTCGGCTCACGGTAGAGCACTGAAACGAACCCTACGCGCTGCAAATGCCGCATTGCCGCGCGCAACTTTCAATACTTTCGGCTCACGGTAGAGCACTGAAACTATGACTACAGGCGGTGCGCTACGCGGCTTGGTCGTGGCCTTTCAATACTTTCGGCTCACGGTAGAGCACTGAAACGAGGACGAGGAACGAATCGGCACGGCGCGATGTGGGACTTTCAATACTTTCGGCTCACGGTAGAGCACTGAAACGACGTTCGCTATCGTATCGCGCGCTAAGGCAGGTACCTTTCAATACTTTCGGCTCACGGTAGAGCACTGAAACTTACCGCGCGCCGATCGCCCCAGCGCGCGTGGTACGCTTTCAATACTTTCGGCTCACGGTAGAGCACTGAAACTCGTCATCTGATCGGGATGGTATTTTTTACCTGCGTTTCTTTCAATACTTTCGGCTCACGGTAGAGCACTGAAACTTAATATATTTTCAATTCCGGTCTGGGCTTATCGTTTCTTTCAATACTTTCGGCTCACGGTAGAGCACTGAAACTTTTGGCCGTATTCGTCTACCCCCGGA
>NZ_JBWGQH010000074.1:0-784 GCF_056331925.1 Chloroflexus sp. | reverse complement strand
AGTCCAGCTTTCAATACTTTCGGCTCACGGTAGAGCACTGAAACTTGATAAAGTTGAGTACCCTCACGTCACGCTCGACCTCGTCTTTCAATACTTTCGGCTCACGGTAGAGCACTGAAACCCACAAACGGCAGCCGGACTAGCGGTCGGCGTCGGCTTTCAATACTTTCGGCTCACGGTAGAGCACTGAAACCACGTGTGCGGAAGGGCGCGGGCGCGGGTGGCAAGGCTTTCAATACTTTCGGCTCACGGTAGAGCACTGAAACGTAACTTCCGAGCGGTTTGGGATGTACTTCGAGGGCTTTCAATACTTTCGGCTCACGGTAGAGCACTGAAACGGGGGGGGAAGGGAAAGGCAAAGTTACTTAATCAACTTTCAATACTTTCGGCTCACGGTAGAGCACTGAAACAGATAGGCAAAACGACTTGCCAGCGAACGCCACCACTTTCAATACTTTCGGCTCACGGTAGAGCACTGAAACCTTGACCAACTGGAAACATCATTTGGTACATTCGTAGACTTTCAATACTTTCGGCTCACGGTAGAGCACTGAAACAGCCCGTCCTGACGTGTGGCCCACAGAGCACGTGACTTTCAATACTTTCGGCTCACGGTAGAGCACTGAAACCGATGGCAGTGATTTGCATCGCGAGGCATCGTTGCAGCTTTCAATACTTTCGGCTCACGGTAGAGCACTGAAACGGAATGCTGTACGTTAGATAGGGACGGCGGTAGGACGGCTTTCAATACTTTCGGCTCACGGTAGAGCACTGAAACCGTCAA
>NZ_JBWGQH010000073.1:0-800 GCF_056331925.1 Chloroflexus sp. | reverse complement strand
ACCACGTGCGCATGATGGTACTCACGGTGGTGTGTATATCTCCGTCAGCGGTACCAGTTATGGTCAGTGCAAGAGTACGGGTTGGCGCGTCATACCACCCGTATTGGATCGTGGTATCCGTACCAACAAACGAGAGGCCCCGTTCATCCGCCGTTACGACCGGCGATACCTGTTGGTGGACAAACGAGACAAACGACCACACATCGTGCGCCTCGATTGGTCTGATGAGCAGCAGAACGTTATCTGATCGTTCAACAAGTGTCCAGTACATACACGCTATACTAGCGTACACGTAAGGGAATAATCAGAAAAAGAAAAAAGACTGGCCGGCGCGACCAGTCATAAAAAGAACTCGGCGGTCGACATTTGAAGTCGGGCTTTCAAAACCTAACCAACTTCGTGCGTACCGCCGAGTTCTTTTTAGTTGTACCTATAGTCTACCACAACCTTGCGCAGATGTCAAGTAGCACACACCTACTCTTCCTCATCCGCCGGTGCATCTGGCTGGTCATAGACAAATGACTCAACCAGCGACGGTACCGATGTGTCAAAGCCGGCAATGTTGAGGACCAAGTTATCCTCCGGCGCTGCGCTGTAGTGGGTTGCGGTGACAGCGCAGATAACGACCTTCGTGGTTTGGTTGGACGGACGGAAGACCTTGGTGATGTACTCTCCTACGTCATACCCACTACCGGCCCACGTCTCGTTGTCATTTCAATCCCCTCACGGGGATTTTGGTGTTTTGAACAAAAAGATAATACTGTCTTTAGATATATCGGTGAAAAAAATTTCAATCCCCT
>NZ_JBWGQH010000072.1:0-812 GCF_056331925.1 Chloroflexus sp. | reverse complement strand
CTTACGCCACCGACTGCGGTTTCAGTGCTCTACCGTGAGCCGAAAGTATTGAAAGTGCGTCGTGAGAAGAAAAAGAAAACGTCCAGCCGCGGTTTCAGTGCTCTACCGTGAGCCGAAAGTATTGAAAGCCTTCCCCCGTACATGCAAGCCTTCCCCCGTGCTCGTTTCAGTGCTCTACCGTGAGCCGAAAGTATTGAAAGCGGTGTGAGATCATATGCGAGCAAATACGTTGCTAGTTTCAGTGCTCTACCGTGAGCCGAAAGTATTGAAAGCGTAATGTACTCGCGCGGCGCGGCTTTGATGTTCGTGTTTCAGTGCTCTACCGTGAGCCGAAAGTATTGAAAGTGGTCGTCGCGCTTTGGGGCTTCGAGCAACCTGATGACGTTTCAGTGCTCTACCGTGAGCCGAAAGTATTGAAAGACGTCAGGCCGTCGCGGATGCTCTCGAACTAAGCGGGTTTCAGTGCTCTACCGTGAGCCGAAAGTATTGAAAGTGCGTATGACGATGAGCACCATGATGAAGAGCACACCGGTTTCAGTGCTCTACCGTGAGCCGAAAGTATTGAAAGCGCTAACCGTCCGCACAACTGGACCACTCCAGTTTGAGTTTCAGTGCTCTACCGTGAGCCGAAAGTATTGAAAGCAGTGCTGATTGTGGAGTTTGCCGAGATGCCAGAGTCTGGTTTCAGTGCTCTACCGTGAGCCGAAAGTATTGAAAGGTCTTCTTCGTCTTCTTCGTGCTCTTCGTTGCGCTCGGTAGTTTCAGTGCTCTACCGTGAGCCGAAAGTATTGAAAGTGGACTACCACACCAAC
>NZ_JBWGQH010000071.1:0-822 GCF_056331925.1 Chloroflexus sp. | reverse complement strand
CACCCCCTTGAGGGAGGGGTTGTCGCGCTCCACGGCGGCCATAGCGTCGTCCACGAGCTGGCCGATGGTGGGCTGGCGGGCGTTCTTCTGGAGCTCCGACCAGCGGGCCTCAGGTGGCACCCAGAAGATTCCCTTCCCCCTGTTATCATTTAGATCAGAAAGGTGTTTAAGAAAAACGAGGCCCAGAACAACATGCTTGTACTCGGTAACACCTAATGCTCCGCGCAAAGCCAGGGTTGTGCGGAGCAGCTGTTCTAGATGTGTCAATTTTGTTGCTGGTTTACTCATTTCACCACCCCTTACTCACCACTTCCAACGCGAACAGCAGCTTCACCGGCAGGCGTTCCGCAATGACTGAACGCATACCGAGCACCACCCTAGCCGCGGCTACCTGATGCGTACTGGCAAGGTACGCTAGTTCGCGCAGCATAGCATCGCTGATCTGCGCAATCACATCATCCGGCAGTGTGACCAGCAGTGCGGCTGCTTCTTCTGGTTGGTCAGCGTATTCGAGCCACTCCATGCCTCTCTCCTTTCCCTATTTTCCAATGGTAGGCGCAGGTGGATTCGAACCACCGACCTCGATCGTATCAGGATCGCGCTCTCACCACTGAGCTATGCGCCCGTTGGTTACTATACAACACCAACCTTTAAAGTCAACAGTTGACATTTATGCCGTAGCAAATGATACTATCGTAGAATAGGCGGTCTTGGCGGTTATTGGCACCGCCGGCCCAATAGTGAAAGGAGGGTTTATGGTTATTACCACCAGGTATGCGATCGGCGGTATCACTGTAGCCGCCGCGCATCAAGGATTTTACG
>NZ_JBWGQH010000070.1:0-827 GCF_056331925.1 Chloroflexus sp. | reverse complement strand
CGCTGCGACCGAGCGAGCTGCTCCTCATCACAAGTCAATTTCCTCAACCGATGTATATAGCCCATGCCAATGATTCTGCCTGATCCTGAATTTTGTCCAGTGGTTATGCCCAGTACGAGCGTCAAAATCAACAATACATTCCAGGAAGCCATCAAATGAAAAACCGGATAACACCAAAAGTTTCACGTACTTGAAGAACTCGTGTCTCTGTTCGACCCTTGTGTCTGCTATCACATAGAAGCAGTTCTTAACCTTGGCCCCTATAACTGTCCACGTGGCCCGTACTGTGGCGGTGATACCCGTCATCGCCGGCGCGCGCCGCTGGCCGGGATCGCCGGCATTGTCCGCGCGTCAACGATCGTCGCGCGCGGCGCAGGCACCTGTCCTTCGAGGTCACGCACCGGCGTGCGCCGTCCTGGACAAGTGGCTCAATGCCCCCGGCCTGCACCCAGCGCTGGGTTTGCGATGAGACGGTGGGCTGCATGCGCCAGGGCAGGGCGCCCCCGTGCGAACGATCCTACGCACGTGATGAACGACCACGCACAGCACGTGGCCTTTATGTCTTACAGGACTCGGATGGCTTTAGATTGATGTTCCTCGGCTGAAACTGATAAGGATGCATACGTCGAACGGAATCTTTGATAACGGTGTTATCTGCAAAATCCCTCTGCTACCGAACGCTCCGGTTCAGTGGCGGTGTGGAGCGCCGTCGGCTGCAACCGGTTGTTTGCACGCATTCACGAGTGTCCATTGCTACGGTCGTTCGCCAGCAGCCCAGAGAAAGACATTGTCATACCGGACACTCCGATCGGAGCGCATGGAAGCGC
>NZ_JBWGQH010000069.1:0-831 GCF_056331925.1 Chloroflexus sp. | reverse complement strand
GTGCATGTCCCGTATGGAGAAATATTTATATATTCAAATATTTTCAAGTATTTAGGACTTCTAACAAACGTTTTTGACTCGGTTTTTCACACTACGTCCACCACCACAGACACAGCGGGATTTGCTAGTTCATTCAACACCATATTCACCACTACAGACACCACTGCAATACCGCCGGCACTGCACATACCACACCGTGATACGTACCGTGGTGGTACGCACCGCGATACGCACCGTGACACGCACCGTACCATGTACCACACCATGCACCACACCACGCACCACGATGTGGGCGATGGAGGACGCGGTGGTGGGGGGATGGCGCGGTATGACGCACGGGCGGTGGTACAGCGGGGGATTGGGGCGATTGTGGTAGCGGGGGATTTATTCGACTTTACCGCGTTATCGCCGTACACGGCGACGGCGGTACGGTTACCGACGGTGGAGGAGGAGCTGGAGCGAGCCGGTGTGGTGTTAGCGGCGTTACGGCAGGTAGCGCCGGTGTATGTGGTGGCGGGGAACCATGATGATCGGTTTATCAAGCGGTTGGGGCAGCACTTGTCGTTTGACGTACTTATTGATGCCGCGCTCTCACGTGCTGCGCAACGACTCGCAGCGGCACAGCGAGGAGTGAGTGGGCAATACGGGCAAGAGCATCCGGTGTACATCACGGATCGGGATTATCTGTTTGTAGGGGATGATGTGTGTATTGCGCATTTGAGTATGGCGCGGGGGCGTTTCAATCCCCTCACGGGGATTTTGGTGTTTTGAACGTATAACGGTCTCCACCTTGATGGCAGGCCGTGGTCTGGTTTCAATCCCCTCACGGGG
>NZ_JBWGQH010000068.1:0-840 GCF_056331925.1 Chloroflexus sp. | reverse complement strand
CGTCGCCTTTCAATACTTTCGGCTCACGGTAGAGCACTGAAACTGGCACATCGGGGTTTCTGTATTCGCGTGCGGGTTGGCACTTTCAATACTTTCGGCTCACGGTAGAGCACTGAAACATCGTGCTGCGCGTCGCACGTTCGCCCGAACCACGACCTTTCAATACTTTCGGCTCACGGTAGAGCACTGAAACTGGGGGTTGGTGGGGGGGTTGGCGTGGTGGTTGGTGTCTTTCAATACTTTCGGCTCACGGTAGAGCACTGAAACGGCACCGTCGTTCTTGGCGGTGTTTACGTACCCCCGGCTTTCAATACTTTCGGCTCACGGTAGAGCACTGAAACTCCGCTAGGTACCGGCGGTGCGCTTAAAGGTCTAGCTTTCAATACTTTCGGCTCACGGTAGAGCACTGAAACTGACCACGTACACTACGACGCGCACAGTGAGTCCGTGCTTTCAATACTTTCGGCTCACGGTAGAGCACTGAAACCTGTATCTTTACCCGCATTGAGTTAGCACGCGGTGAAGCTTTCAATACTTTCGGCTCACGGTAGAGCACTGAAACTTATAGCACGTGATTGAGAAAAGTCAATAGCTATTTTTCTTTCAATACTTTCGGCTCACGGTAGAGCACTGAAACGTAGGGATAACAGCGCGTGGTTCGTTCATAAGCTCATGCTTTCAATACTTTCGGCTCACGGTAGAGCACTGAAACTGCGCGAGACACTGAAAGAGTACACACAGCAGCGGTGTCTTTCAATACTTTCGGCTCACGGTAGAGCACTGAAACTCTAACTGATGGTGCAACAACAAATTGATTTAATTTCTTTCAATACTTTCGGC
>NZ_JBWGQH010000067.1:0-859 GCF_056331925.1 Chloroflexus sp. | reverse complement strand
AATACTTTCGGCTCACGGTAGAGCACTGAAACAATCAGAACGTTTGACAGTATCCCAACAACAACTTGACTTTCAATACTTTCGGCTCACGGTAGAGCACTGAAACTTACATATTGTTACCGCTACTCTCAGCACAGCAGACCTTTCAATACTTTCGGCTCACGGTAGAGCACTGAAACTTTTCTGTTGGATTGGTTACTTCTTACATCTCTACTCTTTCAATACTTTCGGCTCACGGTAGAGCACTGAAACAGCAGACTGTACACAATAAGCTACATCTCGTCCTCTCTTTCAATACTTTCGGCTCACGGTAGAGCACTGAAACGATGGGTACATTTCATTAGATAAAGTCGAAAAAACAAACTTTCAATACTTTCGGCTCACGGTAGAGCACTGAAACGACTTCTCCTACACGCCGTCAGCAGCAGTACGCCAGACTTTCAATACTTTCGGCTCACGGTAGAGCACTGAAACCCGATACCCGTGCCGGTGTCAGTACCTGCCGTCACCGCTTTCAATACTTTCGGCTCACGGTAGAGCACTGAAACTATTGTTGCCCACCCCAATCCCACGTCCAGTCTATCTCTTTCAATACTTTCGGCTCACGGTAGAGCACTGAAACGAGATCGTGCGCCATAACGCGCGCGCTACCAGAAACCTTTCAATACTTTCGGCTCACGGTAGAGCACTGAAACTTGTGGTCATTGGTGGGACAAAACGTGATCGGCTATCTTTCAATACTTTCGGCTCACGGTAGAGCACTGAAACGGGCTCCGGCTGATTCGTGAGCATCCGCGTCGGCCTGCTTTCAATACTTTCGGCTCACGGTAGAGCACTGAAACGCGTACTCCATATGTGC
>NZ_JBWGQH010000066.1:0-870 GCF_056331925.1 Chloroflexus sp. | reverse complement strand
CGGTAGAGCACTGAAACCGGTTGCAGGGCGGTATGTTTGGACCTATGCACAACCTCTTTCAATACTTTCGGCTCACGGTAGAGCACTGAAACCAGTGCAGCTACGACGGTAAGCGCAACGAACGCGGTCTTTCAATACTTTCGGCTCACGGTAGAGCACTGAAACCCGTCATTATTCCGCGAAGTAATAAGAAATGAATCATTCTTTCAATACTTTCGGCTCACGGTAGAGCACTGAAACTGGTATGCGGATTGCCTGCGCTGCGATCATGTCGCCAACTTTCAATACTTTCGGCTCACGGTAGAGCACTGAAACAATCATCTCGTCCGTGTGACGGATCGAGGAGACCAGTCTTTCAATACTTTCGGCTCACGGTAGAGCACTGAAACGCGCATGGTAGGTCAGCGGAGCGTACATATCATCCACTTTCAATACTTTCGGCTCACGGTAGAGCACTGAAACTGCAACGCAGTTGGCATGGTGAACAACCGCTGTGACGAACTTTCAATACTTTCGGCTCACGGTAGAGCACTGAAACGTCGATAGCAGCGCGCGCCGAGTACCACTTCGAATAACTTTCAATACTTTCGGCTCACGGTAGAGCACTGAAACCGCAGCAGCATGCTGCGGGCACGTACATCAAAACCTCTTTCAATACTTTCGGCTCACGGTAGAGCACTGAAACCAAGGTGGGAGAAGCGCGTGTAAAAACTCGCATATCCTTTCAATACTTTCGGCTCACGGTAGAGCACTGAAACGCGGTAACAGTACCTAAGTTCGCGGAAATCGCACTTAACTTTCAATACTTTCGGCTCACGGTAGAGCACTGAAACTTTATAAAGATGAGAACGGTTTTTACTACTGGTACAC
>NZ_JBWGQH010000065.1:0-913 GCF_056331925.1 Chloroflexus sp. | reverse complement strand
GTAGAGCACTGAAACTTTTGTTCACGAGAGTTTGTATGGTTTCACTTCGTACTTTCAATACTTTCGGCTCACGGTAGAGCACTGAAACGCGATACCTGTTGGTGGACAAACGAGACAAACGACCACTTTCAATACTTTCGGCTCACGGTAGAGCACTGAAACTGAAGCTTGGCCCGTTAGCTACGTGATTATTGCTGACCTTTCAATACTTTCGGCTCACGGTAGAGCACTGAAACTGCTCTCGGTTGCGTTGGCGCATCAAGTGCTTCGGCCTTTCAATACTTTCGGCTCACGGTAGAGCACTGAAACATGAGCGACGGGGGAGGAGGGAGGCTTCTATTTATTTCTTTCAATACTTTCGGCTCACGGTAGAGCACTGAAACGAGCAGTTGGTTGCGACTGTATAGGAACGAATGCAATCTTTCAATACTTTCGGCTCACGGTAGAGCACTGAAACTAACATAGCGGCTCAGTGGCAAAACGGTTGGTAGTCTTTCAATACTTTCGGCTCACGGTAGAGCACTGAAACTTTTAGGTCGGTACGGTTCTGGCAAGACGCTTTTGTCACTTTCAATACTTTCGGCTCACGGTAGAGCACTGAAACGAGCGGTCCGGTTGTGCGCGATGTTGACGTTGGCATCTTTCAATACTTTCGGCTCACGGTAGAGCACTGAAACTTTCCTGTTCCTGTTCATCACTGACTTTGGCAACGTACTTTCAATACTTTCGGCTCACGGTAGAGCACTGAAACTTGGCGCAGGCACGATGTGCGCTTGGAGTTGTCGAGACTTTCAATACTTTCGGCTCACGGTAGAGCACTGAAACCCTGTGGGAGTTGTACAGTACCGCTGTCATCCCCGTGGTCTTTCAATACTTTCGGCTCACGGTAGAGCACTGAAACGGCTCGACTGGC
>NZ_JBWGQH010000064.1:0-944 GCF_056331925.1 Chloroflexus sp. | reverse complement strand
GAAAGTCGCCATCGGATGTGGCCACGGCGCGACGGATGCTGATGCTTACCGAGAGGGAGCGATAGGTCTTGCTCCACAGGACGTCGCCGGACCCGTTGATCTTGAGCACCTCAGCAACTGCCTTGCCCTCGTAGCAACACGTGCTGCCGGCCAGCAGAAAGCCGCCGTCCGGGGTAGGGACCAGGTCAAGGGCGCGGCCCCCTTCGGGAGGAAGACCACCGCCGTCTTTCTGCAGGACGTTGTAGGTGCGGTTCCACCGCACATTCCCGGCGGCGTCTATTTTCATCACATAGAAGTCCGAGGTGTAGTACGGGTCCCCGGCGATCCCCGCGAGGAGGAAGCCGCCGTCGGCGGTAGTTGCCGCCGCCAACGCCCTGAGTTCCTGGGTGCTGGTGATCGCGTAGGCCCGCTGGAAGCGGGTTCCGGCCGCGGCGGCGCTCGCCGCGGCCCGGCAGACCGCCGCCGCCCCGCCGGAGGCCCCCGTGAGAGGAAGCCCCCACCACCCGCCCATCATCAGCGCGAGCAGGGCCGTCAGGACCAATATGGCTTGCGGTGGCCGTGCTCGTCTGCCTTGGTCTGAATGGTTGAATATCGTTAGATGACCACCCATAGCCTGAGCGCTGTCTACTAGATCTTCGGGGATAGGTGAAGGCCAGGCCTTCACCCATCCCGTTTCCGACCGCCTTGATCTCTCACGGCGCTTTCACCACCAGCGGCAGGTAGAGCGGATAGCCACCTGGGGGGATAGGCGGCTCACAGAAAACGCGCACGCTGTCAATCGCCCAGTACAAATCATCACTGGCGTTATAATAGTGCCAGCGCAGGCGGAAGGAGGTGGCACCGCCCAGATTGGGTGTCAGGTGGAGAGTTGTTATCTGCGGCCTAACCGGAAAACTGTTACCACTCCACCGGTGAAGCCGCACCCAGGTGGTGCCGGTCAAGAT
>NZ_JBWGQH010000063.1:0-951 GCF_056331925.1 Chloroflexus sp. | reverse complement strand
TCGGCTCACGGTAGAGCACTGAAACGGGGACACGAGTTTAAGGAAGTTTTGAAACGCGAATCTTTCAATACTTTCGGCTCACGGTAGAGCACTGAAACGCGGTACAGAAACAGTAGTAGCAGTAGTGAATAAATCTTTCAATACTTTCGGCTCACGGTAGAGCACTGAAACAGTACTTACTTGCGTATGAGATAACCCCACGCCAACTTTCAATACTTTCGGCTCACGGTAGAGCACTGAAACCGCTCGTTGCGCGGTTTCGCCGGATGGGCAAGTAGCTTTCAATACTTTCGGCTCACGGTAGAGCACTGAAACGCACGCTGCAAATACTTCATTGCAGCGCGAAGAAACTTTCAATACTTTCGGCTCACGGTAGAGCACTGAAACCATCCGTTTCAGGGTCGCAATCGTGATACGTGTAGCTTTCAATACTTTCGGCTCACGGTAGAGCACTGAAACGGCGGTACCGCGCATAGGTGCGCAAATAGACCAGTTCCTTTCAATACTTTCGGCTCACGGTAGAGCACTGAAACTTACTCTACGCGCTCATTGAGTACGAGCGCGATATAGCTTTCAATACTTTCGGCTCACGGTAGAGCACTGAAACCGGCGTCGGCGCGCCGAAGCCGCCAGCTGCGCCAACTTTCAATACTTTCGGCTCACGGTAGAGCACTGAAACTAACGACGTTGTTCACCTTCACGATACACCACCTTTCCTTTCAATACTTTCGGCTCACGGTAGAGCACTGAAACGTTGCAATCTGACAGGAAGGACAGGCTTGGTAACACTTTCAATACTTTCGGCTCACGGTAGAGCACTGAAACACTCGAACGCCGACCACTACACCGCTCATTGGCTTTCTTTCAATACTTTCGGCTCACGGTAGAGCACTGAAACTCTTGCATTTACTATCGGCATGCGCGGCTGGCCAAGCTTTCAATACTTTCGGC
>NZ_JBWGQH010000062.1:0-982 GCF_056331925.1 Chloroflexus sp. | reverse complement strand
GGCAGACGTTGTTATTATGCGCGAACGAGCACGTACTCCACGATGTAAGTCGGTTAGCGTTTCGGTACGGCCTCACGCCGATGCGGGAATCAGACACGCTGAACTTGCTCCTGTGGTATCAGCGGGGGAACAGGCCGCCGGTGCACACCTTATACACTGCCCTTTCCTACGATATCGAGCAAGCACCGCGCGTTGTTCCCTTTCCGTCCTACCGTCGTCCGTATCTAACGTACAGCATTCCTGGTACGCTGCTCCGCGAGAAGCGCGAGCACGTTATTGCATACTTAAGCGGTTTGTTTGCGCAGTGGGCAACACTACGGCAGGAAAGCATTCGCATCACGGTGCCAACGTTCCATAATGCACAAGTGTTACGGGTACTACTAGCCCGTATCGGGGTGTGGTGTCATGTGGCACCGCATCCAGAGCGGAGCAACCACGCGATTGTCACGATTGACCATCCTGTTGCCGTGATGCGTTTCTACCAAACCGTACCGTTGGCTGGTGTTTCGGTTGCTACGACTGAACCACCGGCACCAACGGAGGATATGTTCAACGAGCACATTCTGTTTGATGAGATTGTTGAAATACGCGAACCAAACCAAACGGTGCACGTGTACGCAATCGACGTTCCACAGCACCGCACCTACATCGCGGATTGGTTTATCAGTCACAATTCCGTGGTGTTGGAAGACAAGGTATTGTATACCGTACTTAATCACCACACCGAGTTACCACAAACAAAAGAACTTCTGATTTTAACTGCAAATGAAGCTCAGTTAGCGCCGTTGCTTGACCGCATTATTGTGCGTTCCACGTCATCCCCCCTTCTTGCACCACTGCTTGAAAACCGCGTCAATCGTCAGGCCGGAATCCTTGATTACCGGTGGCCGGATGGCACGCGCGTGTTGGTACGCGCACGAATCGCAGGCAAAGATAACGCAAACCTTGTGGGGTTGCATGTACCGGTCATCATTGTTGACGA
>NZ_JBWGQH010000061.1:0-1070 GCF_056331925.1 Chloroflexus sp. | reverse complement strand
CGGCTCACGGTAGAGCACTGAAACTGTGGTGAACAAAGTGCAATATCGCACCACGCTGTTCTTTCAATACTTTCGGCTCACGGTAGAGCACTGAAACCGGAAATCATGATGCCTGTCTTCAAAACCGTCGCTCTTTCAATACTTTCGGCTCACGGTAGAGCACTGAAACCGGTATACTGGTTGGCGTTCCCGTCCGGAGCTTCGCCCTTTCAATACTTTCGGCTCACGGTAGAGCACTGAAACTGCGGTGCAATAATGCCAACGCATGGGTGCGTTGACTTTCAATACTTTCGGCTCACGGTAGAGCACTGAAACTGTCTTTCAACACGTAGCCCATTGCGCCGGCATATCTTTCAATACTTTCGGCTCACGGTAGAGCACTGAAACGCGTGACGTGCTGTATGCGATGCATGCGGCGCTGGCTTTCAATACTTTCGGCTCACGGTAGAGCACTGAAACGCTCAAGATGCCGGAGCTGGCGCGCTTTTGCTTCCCTTTCAATACTTTCGGCTCACGGTAGAGCACTGAAACATCGGAGTTGGATGGCAACGGTGCATCCGGGGATGGCTTTCAATACTTTCGGCTCACGGTAGAGCACTGAAACATGGATCAGCGTGCGCACGGTGCAGACGCCGGCTGGGCTTTCAATACTTTCGGCTCACGGTAGAGCACTGAAACACTGGCCAAACAATGACATTCGGTGGGGTCGAGGCCTTTCAATACTTTCGGCTCACGGTAGAGCACTGAAACCTATGCGGATGCGCTGGCAACCTTGTTCCGTCCGTTGCTTTCAATACTTTCGGCTCACGGTAGAGCACTGAAACCAAGATACACAGGAACGACGCTCTTTGAACACAAGCTTTCAATACTTTCGGCTCACGGTAGAGCACTGAAACGCTGTACCAAGCTGTTCGGTCGTGGTTTCATTGGGGCTTTCAATACTTTCGGCTCACGGTAGAGCACTGAAACTCGCCAGCAATCTTTATAATCGCGTACTTCATAGAAACTTTCAATACTTTCGGCTCACGGTAGAGCACTGAAACCCGTCACCGGTGGGGCCCCCGCGCTCC
>NZ_JBWGQH010000060.1:0-1186 GCF_056331925.1 Chloroflexus sp. | reverse complement strand
CTTGGCATTTTGCAATTTACAAAGACGAGAGCGGTTTTTAGTTTCAATCCCCTCACGGGGATTTTGGTGTTTTGAACTGAAGTACACGCAGCGCCGAGGAATGGCAATGCGCGACGGTTTCAATCCCCTCACGGGGATTTTGGTGTTTTGAACCACATTAACCTGTTGCTTGAACCGATACGTTACTCTCGTTTCAATCCCCTCACGGGGATTTTGGTGTTTTGAACGGTATACGGCGCCAGTAGTTTTGCTTGCTCTGCATCCATAGGTTTCAATCCCCTCACGGGGATTTTGGTGTTTTGAACGGTGACGGTATCGGCAACGGCACGGTGGCAGGGCTTGTGTAAATTTCAATCCCCTCACGGGGATTTTGGTGTTTTGAACAAAGTTCTATAACGGTTTCTACGTTTTTTACTTTTCTTAGTTTCAATCCCCTCACGGGGATTTTGGTGTTTTGAACCTTATTTTTCTACAAGCAACCGGCCAAGTTAACTTGGCGTTTCAATCCCCTCACGGGGATTTTGGTGTTTTGAACGGACTCGTTCCCCAAAGATCTACGATGAGAGGGCAGATATGACGTTTCAATCCCCTCACGGGGATTTTGGTGTTTTGAACACAAGAATCGGGAAAGTTGGGGGCACTGGGTAAAGTATTTCAATCCCCTCACGGGGATTTTGGTGTTTTGAACAAAAGCCAGCTGTGCCGGGGAGCGCATAGGTGACACAGATTTCAATCCCCTCACGGGGATTTTGGTGTTTTGAACGGTGAAAAAATAGATGGTGAAAACATGGATAAGATAAACGAGATTTCAATCCCCTCACGGGGATTTTGGTGTTTTGAACATCAGGCACCGTTCTTCGACACTGAACGGTGCCATTCGATTTCAATCCCCTCACGGGGATTTTGGTGTTTTGAACAGAACAATGGCAACATTGCCAATTCAATTAAAGAAGGTAGAAATTTCAATCCCCTCACGGGGATTTTGGTGTTTTGAACTGATTCCCGCATCGGCGTGAGGCCGTACCGAAACGCTAAATTTCAATCCCCTCACGGGGATTTTGGTGTTTTGAACTGATTCCCGCATCGGCGTGAGGCCGTACCGAAACGCTAAATTTCAATCCCCTCACGGGGATTTTGGTGTTTTGAACTGATTCCCGCATCGGCGTGAGGCCGTACCGAAACGCTA
>NZ_JBWGQH010000059.1:0-1295 GCF_056331925.1 Chloroflexus sp. | reverse complement strand
CGGCTCAGTTTCCAATAAAATGTTCCATGGTTTCAGTGCTCTACCGTGAGCCGAAAGTATTGAAAGAGAGTATCGAAGCAACATAAATAAAACCGTAGCGAGTTTCAGTGCTCTACCGTGAGCCGAAAGTATTGAAAGTCTATTTAAAGTTTCGAAAATATTACGGCTGGTACGATAGTTTCAGTGCTCTACCGTGAGCCGAAAGTATTGAAAGTTATCTACGATGTGAGTTTGTCGTATGACAACTTCGGTTTCAGTGCTCTACCGTGAGCCGAAAGTATTGAAAGTCAGTTAAGATTTTTTTAAACGCGCATCATCCGCTGTTTCAGTGCTCTACCGTGAGCCGAAAGTATTGAAAGATGGTCAACGATCACCATTCCGTCAACCAGATACAGTTTCAGTGCTCTACCGTGAGCCGAAAGTATTGAAAGTTTCCTGTTTGTGTATGGTTCTATCAAGACGATCGAGTTTCAGTGCTCTACCGTGAGCCGAAAGTATTGAAAGATGCTATAATCGGGCTACGGTGTGAGTTTTAGTGGGTTTCAGTGCTCTACCGTGAGCCGAAAGTATTGAAAGCTACTGGTTGCAAGGGTTGGAGTTTCTCTTCTCGCTTCTGTTTCAGTGCTCTACCGTGAGCCGAAAGTATTGAAAGGGCAAACAGTAACCATGCCAACGCAACAGAAAACACGTTTCAGTGCTCTACCGTGAGCCGAAAGTATTGAAAGCTACTTGCCATCGGGGCCAGCCACGCATACCGAGCGTGAGTTTCAGTGCTCTACCGTGAGCCGAAAGTATTGAAAGTCATCAGGCACCCGATGCCACGTATCGTCGCAGACCGGTTTCAGTGCTCTACCGTGAGCCGAAAGTATTGAAAGACAAGTGATTGAAGTGGTGGAAAACGTTCAACAACAGTTTCAGTGCTCTACCGTGAGCCGAAAGTATTGAAAGTGAGCAATATCAAGTCTTTATTCCTGTAATAAATAAGTTTCAGTGCTCTACCGTGAGCCGAAAGTATTGAAAGACGAAATGTATTCATCAGGTAGATTCCTAACAACTTTGTTTCAGTGCTCTACCGTGAGCCGAAAGTATTGAAAGATGAAGCACTTGAAACACTCTACGATGCTTCTCGTGTTTCAGTGCTCTACCGTGAGCCGAAAGTATTGAAAGCGACCGCCGTACCAGTGTTTGTATGCCGACCCTCCGGTTTCAGTGCTCTACCGTGAGCCGAAAGTATTGAAAGAACAAACGCCATCAGTACCTGTTCCCAAAGAAGTCGGTTTCAGTGCTCTACCGTG
>NZ_JBWGQH010000058.1:0-1348 GCF_056331925.1 Chloroflexus sp. | reverse complement strand
ACAGCCATAGGAATATACCACAAACATGCGTTCGCGTTTGGTTCAAAACACCAAAATCCCCGTGAGGGGATTGAAACATGCTAATGAACTTTTTTGTACAACCCTGATAAGGTTGTACAACTCATCTTGACCGTTGTAATCCCCCGACAGAACACGCACCATCTCTTTTTCGCCAGTCACCATATTACCCTCCTTGTTCTAAATGACGCGGAGCACTCACCCCGCGTCTTTGAGTAACCCAAAACAGGCCCCGCCAACGTCTGTATCTAGGCGTTGGCGGATGTTCATTACTTTTCCTGAAGCTTTGCCAGTAACTCTTCAGGAACGCGCGCTTGTGTGTACTCCGGCATATCGCGGAGTACTTGCGCCGCGTATTTCGTACCAACCACCGCCTCTACCAGTGCCCGAATTTGGGCGTCGGTCAAACACCGGATAACATACTCAGGTGCCCAACAGAGTACCCCGCAAGCTGCCTCCGGCCACTGGACTTGGCGGGTAAACACATCGTCCAATCTCTTTGTGATGTGTTTCATATCCGCCAGCCGGCGAATGTCTTCCGCCTGCAGTCGCCGGAGGGTGTACTCCGGTGCTCGGTAAAGAATGCGCTCAGGATAACTGAGACCGTCTTCAGTTACCCACCGGACTAGGCTCCGAAGAGCACTGTCCGGAATTGCCCCCGCCACATGTTGTGGCAGGAGGCAAATTAATTCAGGCAAGCCGTCCTTTCGGGCGAGAATTAAATATTCTACTAAATCCTCGAACGTCTTTTTGCTCAATTTATTCACCACCCACGGTGGTGCGTGGATGAGGAAATACTTGAGCCAATAAGCCCGCTCCCCACGGGCCCACGGACAAGAACCACCTTGTATGGTGTTAAACCATACAAGCTCGTCGATAAACCGATTGTCTAATCGGTTCGCCAAGGACTCTGGTGTCTCAACCAGAGCAGCAAGGACAGCTTCCGAGCTCCATTGAACCGCATTGAACAGTTCCTGAAGCTCCTCCTCGGAATACAGGCCGAGAACAAGTATCCTTCTTACTTCTTGGTTTAATTTCCCCCGTTCGATCATTTTTCTACTCCTTTCCTTGTGCTGCGTTCCGCAGTTTTTTGATTAGTTCGCCCAACCAATTCTGTGTGTACTCCGGCATTTCTTGGAGTACACGCGCCGAGTACTTCGGCGAACTGGCCACCGCCTCCACCAGTGACCGAAGTTGGTCACTGGTTAACTGCCATATCACATACTCAGGCGCACGACACAGCACCTGAGCAGCGGTTTCCGGCATCCGGAGGGCAGCACCTGCCAATAGGCGGATGTCCCTCGTATGAAGCCGCCGGATGATGTACATC
>NZ_JBWGQH010000057.1:0-1360 GCF_056331925.1 Chloroflexus sp. | reverse complement strand
TGCGCGCCAAAGATCGGGGGGTAGAATTCAAACTGCAATGGGTCGCGTAACCAAAACGATGTTGGTACCATGTACCGCGTTCGTGTCCGCACGCCAACCAACCGCGTGCCCATAACCCGTTTTAGCTCGTACTGTGGAATAGCCATGCCATCAACAAGATAGCTGATGATCACGCTATGAATGACTTCATTAATCTTGTCCGCAATAGCATCGTAAAGTGCATATGTTTCATCATCCGGTTGCTCGCCACCAATCAATGGTACGTCGCTGTTTGCCAAGCCAGAGGCGGCCAAATCAGCGATACGTTGGATAACTGACGCGATATGGGGGTCATGCTGGTAATACCACCGGCTTGCATTGACAATCTCACGGTATGACCGCGGTGTATCGGTCAATGCACCAGGTGCGAAGCCAGCAATCACCTGTGGTACAGGAATTGGCCCCCCCGCGTAGGATCGTGAATAGCTGCTTGTTACCTTTCCCAGTTCTTGCTCCATGCCCCGCCTCTCCTACCGTGCCGAGCGATACACCCCTAGCGGTTTGGGTAACGTTTTCCGGAATGACGTGAGACCAGATAGGCGATCCGCCATAGCCCAACAGATAAATGCAGCAAAGATATGGTCGTTTGCCGATGCGCCGGTTCCTGTCTCACTCAAGATGTAGTAGCTATCGGCCCCGCTGGTGGTGGTGCGTTTCGTGATACGCTCTAACTCGTTCGCTGCTTCAAAATCAATCTCAGAGAAGACCAAGCGATGGTCTTGAATTGCGCGCACCAGGTGAAGTGCGCCAATGGTTTTGGTTGGTGCGTTGTGCTCCACATCAGTAGCAACACGTTCGTTAAACACTACCGGCAACAAGACATCACGGTACCGGTGTGCTTTGTACGTGTCGTTATACGTGAGTGCGTGCAGTATTTGCAAGCCACCACCGCCGGAGCTGGTGTCCAGGCCCACCCGCATCGGGCGAAAATGTTGGAACAGTTCGTGCAAAATCCGCTGCTGTAAATCAAAATCAATCCGCTGTAAGACAACACGATAGATATGTCGCCACACTGAATTATGACGCACCGTCACCACAACCACCGTCGGATCAACGTATCCAGTGTCTATGCCAATAAGCACATCGACGCCGGCCACGTCAGGGGGCTCGATAAGCGAATTCCAGTGAATCCCTTGCTTGACGTGTTCGCTCGTGTAGCGATCCACCTTGAACGCAAACGGTTCCGTTTTAAACTGCTCCCGTTGGATGATGCTAAAGACGGGACGTCCATGCTCGCCGAGTACAAGCTGCCGGTACTCATCACTCTCTTCGCCTCCGTACCGACGCAAGTTGTCCATGTCCATGCTGCGCGTGTAGTACG
>NZ_JBWGQH010000056.1:0-1761 GCF_056331925.1 Chloroflexus sp. | reverse complement strand
ACCGGTAGCTACTGGGAACTCTACCGTGCCAATTTTAACGGTGGTGGTCAGCGTATAACCTTCAACAATAACGAAACCGTCGCATTTTCATGGCGGCGCAGTTGGGATCCGGCCCAGCAATACCTGATCGTCGACTCGCGACGTGATAGCTCGCAGTATCGACAGATCTACGCACTCAACAACATTGCTGCCAGTGCTGGTGAACAGGCACCCGGAGCCGGTGTGATACGGATCAGCTACAGTGCCGGTGATGGAGCTTACCCACCACCTTTTAACGACTACTCTGACTTGCCAGGCAGTGAGTACAATGCGTCAGTATCACCCGACGGAAATCTGATGGCCTTCATCTCTGAACGGCAAGTTGGTATCCCACAGATCTATGTGCGACGGCTCAACTTCCCATTACGTGGTTTTGCCCAGCCGATCACTTCGTATCAGCAAGCATGTACGGTGGAAACACCCACGTGGTCGCCTGATGGCCGCAGTATGTTCTGGGTCACCAACTGCGAAGGGAATTTTGAGATCTACCGGGCGCAGTTGCGCTACGGCTATATCGAAGTCCTTTACGTCGGAATTGATTTGACGAACATCCGCAACCTGACGAACAACGCTGTCAATGATCGCTTCGCCCGCGTCTCACCCGACGGCAAACAAATTGCCTTCGCCAGCGACCGCGACGGGAATTGGGAGATTTATGTGATGAACAGCGACGGTAGCAATGTGCGTCGCCTCACCAACAATCCCGCCACCGACGATGCACCGACGTGGTCGCCCGATGGCCGGCAATTGGCCTTCGCCAGCGACCGCGACAGTGACTTCGAGATCTATATCCTGAACGTCAGCGATGGTACGATAACCCAACAAGTCACCCAAAACACCGCCCAAGACCGCTGGCCGTTGTGGAATCCATAATAGGGCCGCACGGCTGCGCAGCTCCCCGTGCGGCTCCCTGGGACCGGTATCCTAATCGCAACCAACAGAGGTACTGCGATGAAACATCTTCAACGAATGATGCTCATCATCATCCTACTCCCGCTCATGCTGCCCACTGCTCGTCCCCTCGCTGCCGCACCCTTCTCCGGTCGCACCGGCTTTGCCGACCCTCGCTTTGAGACTATCTGGGCCCGTACCGACAGCGAAGCAGTACGCGGTGGGCGCACATGGTATTGGGGGCCGGGACCATGGTTTGATTATGCTGAGTTCTACGCCGACAGTCCCAACGGTCTCCGTACCGTACAATATTTTGATAAGGCACGGATGGAGATAAACCGGCCTGCCGATGGGATCGTCACCAATGGCTTATTAGTGGTCGAAATGGTGAGTGGCCGCATCCAGTTGGGTGATATTCCTACCAATGCACGCCAGTATCGTTGTTCAGACGTACCGGTTGCTGGTAATCCGCGCAGCGCCAACCCAGCTTCACCCGGCTATTGCCAATTTACCGATCGCGCAACCTTCCCTGACCTGTACCGGCCTGCCTACCGTGATCCCGAACGACTGAAACAACGGGTCAGCACCACGATCGATATCAACGGCAACCTCGGCGAACAACCCGATCTCGCCCGCCCTGAAACCACGATTGTGCAATACAGCACCATTACCGGGCACAACATTCCCCAAGTCTTTTGGGACTTTATGAATCGGCGCGGCAAGGTGTTTGAGAACAGCCGCGTCACAACCGGCCCAATTGTCGATTGGCTCTTTGCAATGGGCTATCCGATCACCGATCCCTACTGGGTACGGGCCGTCGTCGGTGATACC
>NZ_JBWGQH010000055.1:0-2215 GCF_056331925.1 Chloroflexus sp. | reverse complement strand
CCGTCTCCCGGTCCCAAAACGATTTCAATCCCCTCACGGGGATTTTGGTGTTTTGAACCCAAACGTGACACGCTTATAAAAGGACTTTGGCATTTCGATTTCAATCCCCTCACGGGGATTTTGGTGTTTTGAACAGCCGCTGGCGAAGCACTATAATGGGTTTTTCATATTCATTTCAATCCCCTCACGGGGATTTTGGTGTTTTGAACCGGTACTGTACGCGCAGGCGGACTTGTGGGCGATGGCAATGAAGTTTCAATCCCCTCACGGGGATTTTGGTGTTTTGAACGCAGCAGCCCCTTGTGCCGCAAATCGTCGCCCTTGCCGACGTTTCAATCCCCTCACGGGGATTTTGGTGTTTTGAACGCATCAGTTGATGGTTCACCCAGCCGGCCAGTGGTACGCGTTTCAATCCCCTCACGGGGATTTTGGTGTTTTGAACCGATCGAGTAGTTGCTGTTAATAGTCAGATCGACATGCAGCAGGTTTCAATCCCCTCACGGGGATTTTGGTGTTTTGAACGAACGTGGGGGTTCACGGTGGGTGGCCTCACCGTGATCCGTTTCAATCCCCTCACGGGGATTTTGGTGTTTTGAACCTGGGCTCTACTCGGTCCAGTTCCGAGGGTGGTACAGACTCCCGTTTCAATCCCCTCACGGGGATTTTGGTGTTTTGAACTTACATTTACACGTCCTGCGGAAGGAAAACTAATTGAGGTTTCAATCCCCTCACGGGGATTTTGGTGTTTTGAACAGGAAGGAGGCAACGAATGAACTACGCGCGAAAAATACTGTTTCAATCCCCTCACGGGGATTTTGGTGTTTTGAACGTGTTCGCTCTGGCTCAAGCCCGATATTAAACATTTTTACCAAGTTTCAATCCCCTCACGGGGATTTTGGTGTTTTGAACTCGGAACCCCTGTTAAAGGTGTAATAATTAGCCGGTGGATATTTCAATCCCCTCACGGGGATTTTGGTGTTTTGAACTGGCTTTCTAGTTGTTCGGTATGAAAACGGGTTTGATTATGAACTTTCAATCCCCTCACGGGGATTTTGGTGTTTTGAACATAACGACCCGCAGCCCGAGATGTTCGCTGGTCACTCGTTCTTTCAATCCCCTCACGGGGATTTTGGTGTTTTGAACGGAAGCAAAAGAGTTTTTGCTGATACTGCCTTCGCACGTTTCAATCCCCTCACGGGGATTTTGGTGTTTTGAACGCAATGCCCCCACAGTTTGAGGTGGCGGAGGTGATAAGTTTCAATCCCCTCACGGGGATTTTGGTGTTTTGAACTTCTACGGTTTCTACGTTTTTTACTTTTCTTACTTTTTCGCATTTCAATCCCCTCACGGGGATTTTGGTGTTTTGAACGTGTTGGTGGTAGGTGTGGTTGGTGCGGTGGTGGTAAATTTCAATCCCCTCACGGGGATTTTGGTGTTTTGAACCAAAAATTGAATGGTCACAAAGAGTTTGGAACCCAGTTACATTTCAATCCCCTCACGGGGATTTTGGTGTTTTGAACACCAAATGGGGCGCGGCACATCAGCAGATGGTTGCCATGTGATTTCAATCCCCTCACGGGGATTTTGGTGTTTTGAACCTGGATGTCTACTGTATGGTTGGTTACGATGTTAAACACCGATTTCAATCCCCTCACGGGGATTTTGGTGTTTTGAACCGAATCGGGTAGGATTTGGAAAATCAGCGAGCGGGCTTATGTTTCAATCCCCTCACGGGGATTTTGGTGTTTTGAACTACGGGATTGTCAACCTTGAGGGGTTACCGTTGATTGTGTTTCAATCCCCTCACGGGGATTTTGGTGTTTTGAACTCCAACCCCACCAACGAAAGTAACGCAAATGGTTTTCTACCGTTTCAATCCCCTCACGGGGATTTTGGTGTTTTGAACGGAGTTCAAAAATGATCATCCTGAACTACGCGCATCCGAGTTTCAATCCCCTCACGGGGATTTTGGTGTTTTGAACGAAACGGGTGTCCGACAAAAAGTTAAATTGGTTAATTGGGTTTCAATCCCCTCACGGGGATTTTGGTGTTTTGAACACGCTATCTGGTTGTCTGCCGCATTGCTCCGCTCCGTTTCGCCGTTTCAATCCCCTCACGGGGATTTTGGTGTTTTGAACTTGTACAACCTTATCAGGGTTGTACAAAAAAGTTCATTAGCATGTTTCAATCCCCTCACGGGGATTTTGGTGTTTTG
>NZ_JBWGQH010000054.1:0-3665 GCF_056331925.1 Chloroflexus sp. | reverse complement strand
TGGAGCGGGAGACGGGATTCGAACCCGCGACCTACACCTTGGCAAGGTGTCGCTCTACCAACTGAGCCACTCCCGCATCACGTATAGAGTATAGCACGATCTCTAGATTTGTGCAAGTGTGGTTCTTAGGTTCGAAAAAGAGTTAGAACAGGGAATGGGGAAGATTGCTCGCTACGCTCGCAATGACAGATGGTACTGCGCGCGCACTGCCTGTCACGCACCTCCATTGTCCTTTCGCAGGCGCGCCAGCGCAGGGTTTGTGTTCTTTCGCGGGCGCGCCAGCGCAGGGTTTGTGTCCTTTCGCAGGCACATCAGCGCAAGGTTTGTGTCATTTCGAGGGCGCGCCAGCGCCCGAGAAATCTTGAAGATTGCTCGCTACGCTCGCAATGACAGGATGCCTGTACTGCGCGCGCACTGACCGTCACGCACTCCCATTGTCCTTTCGCAGGCGCGCCAGCGCAGGGTTTGTGTCCTTTCGCGGGCGCATTAGTGCAGGGTTTGTGTTCTTTCGAGGACGCGCCAGCGCCCGAGCAATCTTGAAGATTGCGAGCGTAGCGAGCAATGATGGTACTAAGCTCACCCTAACCCCTTGCTGTCATTTCGAGGGCACGCCAGCGCCCGAGAAATCCTATCGTAATGATTCACAACCCAACGTACATCCTTCCGTATGTGCGGCTGTCCGAGGAAAAGTTCGTGATGATGCCCAATCACGTGCCTGGAATCATGTGGATTGTGGACAATGATGATAACGCCGTGGTTGGGAATGTTGTGTGCGCAGGAATGATCATCGCTCGGCCACATACACTACGCGCGGTGCATCGGTAGTTGCCGGCGTCCATTGTGGTGTGCGGCAGGCTTTCAGTTGCATCTCACCGGCAGTCAACGCTGCCACGATCTCATCATCACTCCACGCACGCTCGCAGTGGGTTTCTTCACCACGCCACCAGCGTTCCCCCTCGCGTCGGAACCAGACGAAACGACCATACGCCCGTTGCTGATAGTGGTCGAAATGAAGACGGTTGACCACCAGCAAGTGAGGGCTATCGAAAATGACCTGATCGTACTCGTGCCAAGTTTTGAAGCCGGCGAGTGTGTTAAGGTCGAAGATAAACTGCCCGCCGGGGCGCAGCAATTTGCCCACCAACCGGCAGACGTTGGCGAGATCGCCATCTTCGGTGAGATGGTTGAGGCTATCGAAGAGACAGGTACAGAGGTCAAAACTGCCCGGTTGTAGGCGTGGGTCATCGGGTAAGGCACGGATGTCGGCCTCGATCCATTCGACGGTAAGCCCACGTTGGTGCGCTTGATCACGGGCGATTGCCAACATAGCTGCCGAGGCATCAACTCCAACAACCGTCGCACCGGCAGCGGCAAAGACAAGAGCCGCGGCGCCGGTACCACAGGCCAGATCGAGGACACGCCGTGGCGTCGTTGGCTGGTGGGCGAGAATAATGTGGGCCAGTGCAGTGCCGAACGCTGCTTGCCCGGCAGCATGGTAAATCGGTGCGTAATCGAGGTAGATCATCGTTCCCGTTACGCCGCTAGTTGTTCCCACTGCGCGTATTTGTCGGCTAACAGTCGTTCGAGTTCAGCGTATTGTGCGCCAAGTGCCGTCAGACGGGCAATATCACGCGCTTGGCTGGCTGCATCAAGCTCACTGCTCAGCCGGGCTAGGTCTTGCTCAAGGGCGGTGACTTCCGCTTCTAAGGCGGCCAATCGGCGCTGCTTCGCTCGTTCGGCTTGGTCGGGACGTGGTGGTTTGGCCGGTGTCACTTTGGCTGCAACCGGCTTGGTGGCTGGTTCTGGTTCTACGGCCTGCTGGCTAGCCATATAATCGCTGTAATTGCCCACAAACTGGCGGATACGCCCCTGCTCGATAATCCAGAGCTTGTCGGCCAGCGCGTCGATAAAGTATCGGTCGTGGGAAACGAACAGGATCGTACCCGTATACTCTTTCAAAACCGCCTCTAGGGCTTCGCGAGCGTCAATGTCAAGATGGTTCGTCGGTTCATCGAGGAGCAGCATATTGCCGGGTAGCAGTGTCAGTTGGGCCAGCGCTACTCGTGACCGTTCACCACCACTTAGATCGGCAATTCGCTTAAACACATCGTCGCCGGTGAAGAGAAAGCGGGCCAGCAGGTTTCGTGCTGCACCCTCGCCGAGACTCGGTGCGACGCGCAACACTTCCGCGAGAACCGTGTTGTCCCATTGCAACACATCATGGCCTTGCGCGTAGTAACCGACGCGCACCTCGTGACCAAAGCGAACGGTGCCTTGCAATGGTGTTAATTGGCCGATAAGCGTGCGCAGTAAGGTCGTCTTCCCGGCGCCGTTTGGCCCCAGCAAACCAACCCGCTCACCGCGCCGGATCGTCAGATCATCGGCCCGCAGTAGTGCGTTGCTTCTTCCGTGGGGCACCTGGTACCCTACGATCACCCCATCAAGGCGTAAGACGAGTTCACCGGAGCGGAGCTGACTATCGAGCGCCACTTGTAGTTTAGCCGCCTCTTTCGGTCGCTCAATCATCTGTTCCCGCTTGAGCCGTTCTAACCGTTTTTCGCGCCCTTTGGCCTCGCGCGCCCGTTGACCGGCCTTATACCGCCGGATGAATTCTTCGGTGCGTTCAATGAATTCCTGTTGCGCTTTATACTCTTTCAGCCGGCGCTCCATACGCTCGGCCTTCAGCGCCAGATACTTTTCATAACTGCCCGGATAATCTTCGAGACGATTGAAGCTCAGTTCGAGGGTTCGTTTGGTGACCCGCTCAAGAAAGTAGCGGTCGTGCGAGACTACAATCAGCGTCCCATCCCACGCGCGCAAAAACTGTTCCAACCATTCGAGCGCTTGCATATCGAGATGGTTGGTCGGTTCGTCGAGCAGCAACAAGTCAGGGTCACTGAGCAGAGCGGCTGCCAACGCGGCCCGCGTCTTTTGGCCACCGGAAAACTGACCCATCTGCCGGTGAAACTGATCGGGTTGAAAGCCGAGACCGTGCAACGCGCGCTCGATGCGCTGCTCGATCTCATAACCACCGGCGTGTTCAAAACGGGTACTCAGTTCACCGTAGCGTTCCATCACCGCTTCCCAGTCGGGTGCGTTGGTATCGGCCAACCGCGCTTCAAGCGCTGCCAATTCGCGCCGCCACTGTTGAATCTCGGCTAAGGCGGCTTCCATGGCTTGCCAGAGGGTATCTTCGTCACGAAAGCGGGTTTCTTGGGCCAGATAAGCCACGCGCGTGCCACGGGCCAGGCTCAAGCTGCCACTATCAGGTGTCTCGTGCCCGGCAATGATCCGTAACAAGGTACTTTTACCGGCTCCGTTCATCCCGACAATCGCAACCTTTTCACCGCGCGCAATCTGGAAGCTTACCTCGTGAAAAATAAGCTCAGCGCCATAATATTTACTGAGGTTATTCGCGTTCAGGAGAGTCATAGACGTTTACATCGGGCAGGTTGCCAATATCGTTGTGCCGGGCAACCTTCTTTGCTGATGTTGCCGTTGATTATGATCAACGCAAATCACGGGTTTGTCAACTGCGATGCTGTCCGGGCAGAGAAACGAAAAACCGGCGCTTTTGCGCCGGCACATTGGAGCGGGAGACGGGATTCGAACCCGCGACCTACACCTTGGCAAGGTGTCGCTCTACCAACTGAGCCACTCCCGCA
>NZ_JBWGQH010000053.1:0-3944 GCF_056331925.1 Chloroflexus sp. | reverse complement strand
AAAGCAAAACACCACCCTACGTGTTACAACGAATATCGCGTTTCAGTGCTCTACCGTGAGCCGAAAGTATTGAAAGCAGACCGAGAAAACATCCGAATCAGTATACCCGCGCGTTTCAGTGCTCTACCGTGAGCCGAAAGTATTGAAAGCAAAACACCACCCTACGTGTTACAACGAATATCGCGTTTCAGTGCTCTACCGTGAGCCGAAAGTATTGAAAGCCGTAATCCGAGCCGTTCCAATTCCACGTCCAGTCGAGTTTCAGTGCTCTACCGTGAGCCGAAAGTATTGAAAGTGGTTGGTACGACACCGAATACCAACCGTCAGATCGCGTTTCAGTGCTCTACCGTGAGCCGAAAGTATTGAAAGCGAACGCGAGTTCAACTTCGCCACACTTGGTATTCGTTTCAGTGCTCTACCGTGAGCCGAAAGTATTGAAAGGTGGATCTTTCCCGATTCACCCTTACTTTACGTCGCGTTTCAGTGCTCTACCGTGAGCCGAAAGTATTGAAAGTACTCATTACAACTACGAAGGTGGCCGAAACTCCCGCGTTTCAGTGCTCTACCGTGAGCCGAAAGTATTGAAAGAGTCTGAGCCCGAAGACACACCGAGTTCGCGCCAGCGTTTCAGTGCTCTACCGTGAGCCGAAAGTATTGAAAGAAGCCGCTTAAGTATGCAATAACGTGCTCGCGCTTTTCGGTTTCAGTGCTCTACCGTGAGCCGAAAGTATTGAAAGGCACCAGGTGCGAAGCCAGCAATCACCTGTGGTACGTTTCAGTGCTCTACCGTGAGCCGAAAGTATTGAAAGTCGCGCATAATAACAATGTCTGCCGGCGCTTTAACTGTTTCAGTGCTCTACCGTGAGCCGAAAGTATTGAAAGAAGGATTGGTCGTGTTGACATACCGATATAGATAAGGTTTCAGTGCTCTACCGTGAGCCGAAAGTATTGAAAGTCCTTAGGTGGACACGTTCTCAGAAGATCTATGACGAGGTTTCAGTGCTCTACCGTGAGCCGAAAGTATTGAAAGTCGGTAGCGCTTGCGTGGGTTTTGTTCGCAATTGTAGTTTCAGTGCTCTACCGTGAGCCGAAAGTATTGAAAGCGAGAACAATCGTCTGCGCCTGCGCGGTGGTGATGACAAGTTTCAGTGCTCTACCGTGAGCCGAAAGTATTGAAAGTCCGGTGGCTGTTGTATGCATACGGGCAACAGATAGTTTCAGTGCTCTACCGTGAGCCGAAAGTATTGAAAGCCGTATTGGATCGTGGTATCCGTACCAACAAACGAGGTTTCAGTGCTCTACCGTGAGCCGAAAGTATTGAAAGCTCGTCTTCAACCGTGTACTGGAACCACTTATCCGGTTTCAGTGCTCTACCGTGAGCCGAAAGTATTGAAAGACCGTACCGCCCCAAAATAGCAGCAACCCGGTACCGTTTCAGTGCTCTACCGTGAGCCGAAAGTATTGAAAGAACTTTAAATAGAATATTCCGTCACGATCCGCGGAGTTTCAGTGCTCTACCGTGAGCCGAAAGTATTGAAAGAAGCGACGGAATCGCCAGCGGTAGATTCGAGATGACGTGTTTCAGTGCTCTACCGTGAGCCGAAAGTATTGAAAGTTGAGCCAACGAACGCAAGCGCGCAGAAAGGTTGTCGGTTTCAGTGCTCTACCGTGAGCCGAAAGTATTGAAAGGCGCTCGATTTCAATTGCTCTGACATAGCGGCTCAGGTTTCAGTGCTCTACCGTGAGCCGAAAGTATTGAAAGATCGAACAAACGCGGTATCCGGCCAGATAGAGAAGGTTTCAGTGCTCTACCGTGAGCCGAAAGTATTGAAAGGTAATCGGAGAAAAAGAACTTTGTCGCGTCCTAGCGTTTCAGTGCTCTACCGTGAGCCGAAAGTATTGAAAGCGGTATATTTTATTTAAACTTCAAAAGATATTATGGTGTTTCAGTGCTCTACCGTGAGCCGAAAGTATTGAAAGCTAACTGTGATATGTTGAGCGTGTCATTAATTAGTGGTTTCAGTGCTCTACCGTGAGCCGAAAGTATTGAAAGTTCTTACTAACGCTCCTAACCAGAGCGTTAATAAAGAAGTTTCAGTGCTCTACCGTGAGCCGAAAGTATTGAAAGATAAATACATCAAAGATTGCGAACTGCGTTTGGACTCTAGTTTCAGTGCTCTACCGTGAGCCGAAAGTATTGAAAGATATATATGATGTTGACGAGATCGACGAAAAAGAAGATTAAGTTTCAGTGCTCTACCGTGAGCCGAAAGTATTGAAAGACGAGCGCGATATAGACGTTGTATTGCGTTTGCACCTGGTTTCAGTGCTCTACCGTGAGCCGAAAGTATTGAAAGTCTTGGCGCGTGGAGCACCATTAGTCTCTTTGTTCGTTTCAGTGCTCTACCGTGAGCCGAAAGTATTGAAAGATAGCTATTGACTTTTCTCAATCACGCGCTATAATCAGTTTCAGTGCTCTACCGTGAGCCGAAAGTATTGAAAGGGGCGCTGTCGCAACAGAATGTTGTCGGCTACCATAAGTTTCAGTGCTCTACCGTGAGCCGAAAGTATTGAAAGCGCACCTGCGACAACGATCAAGCTGATCGTTGCCGAGTTTCAGTGCTCTACCGTGAGCCGAAAGTATTGAAAGTAAGCGCGACAACCAATTGACGCATACGTTACCCAGAGGTTTCAGTGCTCTACCGTGAGCCGAAAGTATTGAAAGCTGGAGCGTCGAGGGGAACGCGAAAGTCATTGCAAGTTTCAGTGCTCTACCGTGAGCCGAAAGTATTGAAAGGTTGCTGAAACTCAAGCCGCCAGACAAAACTTGCGCGGTTTCAGTGCTCTACCGTGAGCCGAAAGTATTGAAAGGCCAGCCAGCGCGCTGGTACAAAAAGCCAGCCGAGCCGTTTCAGTGCTCTACCGTGAGCCGAAAGTATTGAAAGTCCCCCGTCGCTCCAGCAGCGACGGGGGTTTTTGTTGTTTCAGTGCTCTACCGTGAGCCGAAAGTATTGAAAGCGGCGCGCCGAAGCCGGCAGCAGCACCAAACGCGCCAGGTTTCAGTGCTCTACCGTGAGCCGAAAGTATTGAAAGACCCAAAGTCGCGGTGGGCACGATATCAGTCGCAAGGCGTTTCAGTGCTCTACCGTGAGCCGAAAGTATTGAAAGAAGCGCCAGATCAGAGCCGCGCGCGGAAACCGTCGCGTTTCAGTGCTCTACCGTGAGCCGAAAGTATTGAAAGGCAACAGTCACTGCGTCCAGCTCTTGCGTAGCTGGCGGTTTCAGTGCTCTACCGTGAGCCGAAAGTATTGAAAGCCTTCACGCATCGGGTTGCACAGAAGCGAAACGCTGTCAGTTTCAGTGCTCTACCGTGAGCCGAAAGTATTGAAAGCGCGAATTTAACTTTAGTATATTTTCAATTCCGGTCTGTTTCAGTGCTCTACCGTGAGCCGAAAGTATTGAAAGGCACTTCGTCAGGCTCGGACTGGTCGCGTCGCGGTCGGTTTCAGTGCTCTACCGTGAGCCGAAAGTATTGAAAGGTAGCGCTTGCGTGGCTTTTGTTTGCAATCGTGAGGAGGTTTCAGTGCTCTACCGTGAGCCGAAAGTATTGAAAGACTGTACCTCGCTGGATACCGTGTCGCTTCTATCCTGGTTTCAGTGCTCTACCGTGAGCCGAAAGTATTGAAAGCGTAAACCCTCGATGAACGTGTCCAACGCAGCTGGCAGTTTCAGTGCTCTACCGTGAGCCGAAAGTATTGAAAGCTCATCGGCGACGGGGTTTTTGTTTGGCCAACGTGGAGTTTCAGTGCTCTACCGTGAGCCGAAAGTATTGAAAGAGGAAATATCCATTCCCAGATCGACAAACGGCGCTGTTTCAGTGCTCTACCGTGAGCCGAAAGTATTGAAAGAGGCCTGTCCGTTCCAATCCCACGTCCAGTTGATAG
>NZ_JBWGQH010000052.1:0-4933 GCF_056331925.1 Chloroflexus sp. | reverse complement strand
TCATGTCGAGCGCAGCAAGACATCTTCGATGCTGGGCAGAGCGCGTGCCGCACAACGGATGCCAAGATTTCTCGCTGCGCGCGAAATGACAGAGGGGGTGCCTACCCTGGATAGGGCGAGCGCACTCTGTGCCATGTCCGCTCCGTTGCTGCACCACCAACCTACTGGGCGACCGTCCCCTAAGGTGGGGCGTTTCGCTACCGACCAGGGGAGCGCTGCGCAACAAGGGTACACAATGGAGAGACTCTTCAGGTTTGGTGGTGTTGCTAATGGTGTATTTCACCTCACGCACGGCGGCAGATCACTAGCAATGCTCCGTCAGTTTTCGCTGCTTTGGTGCTTTCCTTAGCGAGTTCTTTGACACTCCCTGACGGCATTACCGTCCAATGCTCTGGTGAACTTCACAGTATTGGTGTTTCCCCCTGTCCCAACACAAGTCCGAATCTGAAAAGTGATACCCACTATAGACCACTCCCTACGGTTGCCAATAACGTCTCGGCAGCCGCCACGACAGATGCCGGGGTGAGTGCTACCATGCATTCGGGCGGATCGGTCGCACGTGGGCAGGCAGCAAAGACCCCGCATGGACTGCACGCGATCCCGGCGCTCAATACGTGATGCCGCGATCCATCACCCCACGGCCCGAAACGAAGTGGATCACTCGGCCCAAACAGGTGAATGGTGGGTACGCCTTGGCTAACAGCAATGTGCAGTGGGCCACTGTCGACACCGATCACCAACTCGGCATAGACAAACAGCGCAGCAAGGCGGTCAATAGTCATTTCAACACTGAGCATCAAGACATCAGGTAATTCGGTGGCAAGCGCGGCCAATGCGGCGTGCTCGGCAGGACTACCGGTGAGCAAAAAACGCCGCCGAGGCCGACGCAAGCTTTGAATAAGAGCGATCCAGTAGCTGTGCAACCAGTGCTTTGTTGGTCCACCGGTGCCGGGATGGATAATGATTAACTGTTCATTCGGCGCGACGTGCGTCTGATACCATATAGCAGCCCATTCACGCGCAGCAGGCGTCGGTGAGAAGCGCAACGGCGCTGGTGGTGGGCGATGACCGGTGAGCGCTGCTACCAGATCGAGCGCCTGCTGAGTAACGTGTTGCCGCGGATGATAGTCTAGTGCCTCGCTGAGCAGGGGCCGGCAGAGGGGATGGGCAAAGCCGATTCGACGAGGGATACCGGTCAATAAGGCCAGCGCAGCCCCCCACCAGTGATCGTCGCGCATGATAAGCGCAGCATCGAAGCGCTGTCGGCGTAAGCGTAACGCTTCGCGCAGCAAGAGCAGGTAAGGTGTGAGGCGTGATGGTTTGGCGACGGTGCGATCAAACCCCGGAAATGGCAACGTGACCAGTGCATCGAGTTCGGGCAAGCGTTGCCACATTGGCGCAGCCCATGGCCCAACGAGAGCAGTGAGGTGTGCCGTCGGTAAGGCAGTTCGGAGCGCTGCCAAGGCCGGTGTCGCGAGCAGCAGATCACCTAAGTGGTCGGGCTTGATGATCAGAATACGCTGTGGCGGATGCGCGTTTGCGCGCCGTACCAAAGGTTGAGCAACCGTGGCGAGGAGATGAAGAAACAATGCTCGCATAGTGCTTGGATGGGTGCGAAGACGCAAACCGGTGACGCGAGCCAACCGTTCGTCTCCGTACCCTAGGGGGACTAGAAGAGCAACGCACTGGCCTCACGAGCCAATTGGCGCAACCGCTCGGCAGCAGCCTGATTGGCACGCTTCTCTTCCTCGGCGGCCCGTTCGTTCAGACGGCGTGCAAGTTCAGGGGTAATTTTCGTCATGTTCTTGCGCAGCAAGCGGGTCGCATCGAGAGTCGTCTCCTGTGCCATCAATTCGTTGATAAAACGATCTTCAGGCGAGAGCCGCGACTCGATAATCTCTTGCGCTGTAGCAGCCAACTGTTCAAGCTGATCGACCAATTCCGGGCTACCAGCATGACGTGCGGCGGCGATACTGGCCGATATGACCGTCAGTAAGCCTTCGTCTACCTCAGCAGCCCGCTCCCATAGCGCAGCCACCGGATCGGACGTCGACAATACGTCATCGATCAAGGCACTGCCGCGCTCGAACAACTCTTGCGCCTCACGGTCAATCGCTTCGACCAGCTCAAGAATACGGCTACGACGTGCAGTTAACATCTGCGCAGTCGCAGTATCGCCGGAGGCCTCTGCTGCCTCGATCTGTTCTGTCCACAGCTCAAAAAAACCGTAATCAATCAAGGGGCGTAGCTCTTTCACGGCAGACGGCAACTCATCATCGCTCACCGTCCGCAACCGCTCGATTGCCGCATTTAACTCTTGTGTGGCGGCCAGTGCTGCCGCACGAGCGGTATAGGCCTGTAACTTCTCACGGACACGGATCAACAGCGAGCGCATCTGGGCCTGCGCTTTATTCGTTGCATTGATAAAGGCATCGAGGGTGGCAAAAAATTCAGGAGTTAGCTCCTTAGTATAGCCTTGGGCCTTCTCGGTAAACCGCTGATCATCATCTACTACATTGACCAAGTCGGTCAAAATCTCGACATAACGGTTTTGGCGGCGCAAATCTTCCGCCGAGACGCCATCAGCCTCGTAGATCGCCTCGATCAACGATTGCAACGTCAGGAAGCGACGTGGGGCCAACAAATAGCCACGTGGCGCCTCGTTTGGTACCGAGCGGAGCAGGAAAGCCGACGCATCACCGATAAATCGGTCGATCTCTTGCGGTTGGCTATTCAGCTCTTGCGGAACATACACCAAAAACAGTTGCTTACCGGCATCGTGATAGATAAGCGGCGCGCTGAGCATACTTGCCATGCCACACGCAGGGCAGACAGCGACATTCAGTTGACCGGTGAGGAGCGCAGCCTTTAGTTCGGGCTGCTCGCCACCATCGACGAGCGTATAGACGAGTGAACGGAAACGTGTTCCACAAGATGGACAAGCTAGTTGAACTGGTTGAGGAGGGGCCGACGGCATTGATCTTCTCCCAAGACTATGATCATTCACTAAGTGCTGATTATACCACTCGTCGACCGACTACAGCGTAGAGTGGGTCACTTAGCCAATGGTTTGGCGAGCGATCAAGACAGCGAATCTGGGTAAAACCGCCGGCCAGTTCAAAGTAGTAGCGCACCAGTTCCATATGTTGGCGATCATTCGTCGCCAACCAGATTCGCACCGCTTTACTAGGAAAGCAACGGTTTGAGAAGGTAACGATAAACGGTCCACCCGGCTTGAGGATACGGTTCACCTCGGCAAACACTTCTACCGGGTGCGTCATATATTGAATGGAGACGGTGCATACCACGCCGTCGAAACTCTGATCAGGAAAGGGCAACTGTGGGTTAGCGTTAAGATCGTGGATCACATACTCATGTAGTTGCGGATTCAGGCGCATCTCTTCTTCATTCAGGCCCAACCCAACTACCCGCGTCAGCGGAATATCATTGGGGAGATGGCTCACATAGCTACTCATGAGATCGAGGAGGCAACCACCATTTGGTAGTTCTTCGCGAATTAATTGGGTTACCGCCTGGCAGGCCAACTCATCGATATGGGCAGTTAGCCGGGGATACAGATAGAACAAGCGATCATCGGTTTCATCGTAACGCTCAAAATATTCAGGTGGTAGACCGCTTCGACGCACTATCGCCCCCACTGAAAGGTTCGGTCTTAATTGCGTATAGATTACACAGCAACGAAATGTCGCCAACCATAACCGGCAACTGCCGGCGAGAGATGCACCTCGCTATCTCGATTAGGCGACATCACCGTAACAATGAGATAGCGGCACTATGTTATAGTATAGGTCAGTTTTCGATCGAAGCGCAAGAGTGGGCGGGAAACGAGGTACGATCATGCGGGCAATCCAGATCCATCAGACCGGTGGGCCAGAGCAGTTACAACTTGTCGATCTACCTGTACCAACACCGGGGCCGGGGCAGGTACGGATTAAAGTAGCGGCGGCTGGGGTAAACTTTATTGATATTTATCACCGTAGTGGCTTGTACCCGCAGCCGTTGCCGTTCACGCCAGGGCTTGAAGTTGCCGGGACGGTTGACGCCCTTGGTGAAGGAGTCAGTAACTGTGCTGTTGGTGATCGGGTGGGCTGTGTGACGGCCATCGGTGGCTATGCCGAATATGCGCTCGCGTTTGCCGACAAACTGGTGCATGTCCCCGACAATGTCGATCTCGAAACGGCTGCTGCCGTCCTCTTACAGGGGATGACGGCGCATTATCTGGCGTTGAGTACCTTCCCGCTGAAAGCCGGCGATGCGTGTTTGATCCACGCAGCAGCCGGTGGAGTAGGTCTATTGCTGATTCAAATTGCCAAGCGATTGGGCGCGCGGGTGATCGGGACAGTTTCGACCGAGGAGAAAGCGGCGTTGGCCCGTGCAGCCGGCGCCGACGAAGTGGTGATCTATACTCGCGAGTCATTCGTCGAGCGTGCGCGTGCGTTCACCAACGGGCGAGGCGTTGATGTTGTGTACGACTCGGTGGGGGCGAGCACGGTCGAAGGTAGCCTCGATAGCTTACGTCCGCGTGGGATGTTTGTCACGTTTGGTAACGCGAGTGGTCCGGTAGCGCCGATTTCACCTTTGACGCTCAGTAGCAAAGGGTCGCTGTTTATGACGCGGCCAACCCTCTTCCACTATATTGCGACCCCGGAAGAGTTGCGCTGGCGCGCCGAAGATCTTTTCACGTGGATTGGGGCCGGCGAGTTACAGGTGCGGATCGACCGTCGTTATCCGCTCGCGGAAGCTGCTGCGGCTCAGATCGCACTGGCGAGCCGGGCGACGAGTGGGAAACTGTTGCTCATCCCGTAACGCAAAGGGCGCCGAGCGCGCAGAGGGTTTGATGGGTCCAGGATTGGACAACCATTACGCTCGAAGGGAACAACGCAAGGGCGCCGAGCGCGCAGAGGGTTTGATG
>NZ_JBWGQH010000051.1:0-5420 GCF_056331925.1 Chloroflexus sp. | reverse complement strand
ACCGGTAGCTACTGGGAACTCTACCGTGCCAATTTTAACGGTGGTGGTCAGCGTATAACCTTCAACAATAACGAAACTGTCGCATTTTCGTGGCTGCGCAGTTGGGATCCGGCCCAACAGATGTTGGCAGTCGATTCGCGGCGCGATCAACCAGGCTACCGCCAAGTGTATGCCCTCAACAGCATCGCTGCTAGCATCAGTGAGACAGCGCCGGGTGCGTCAGCCACTCGCATAAGCACTATCGACGTTCGTGATCAGCTCGAACAGCCGCCAGACAAACTACCGGAATTTCTCACGAAACCCGTCAATGAATTCAATCCAATGGTATCGCCTGACGGTACCCAGCTTCTCGTTGTTTCAGAGCGCACCGGACGTCCAGACCTTAACTTGTGGTCAGGCCCAGCTCCCGGCAGTCTACCTATCGCAATGCGTCTAACCCGTGATCTGCCAGCCTGCCGCTACGAAACGCCGGCATGGTCGCCAGACGGGCGCGTGGTCTATTGGGTGAGCGACTGTGACGGCAATTTCGAGATTTACCGGGCCGAGTTGCGCTATCAGCCAATCGTGCGGCGGCAGGTGGTAGCCCAACTCTTCGCCGAACTAACCAACATCCGCAACCTGACGAACAACGCTGTCAATGATCGCTTCGCCCGCGTCTCACCCGACGGCAAACAAATTGCCTTCGCCAGCGACCGCGACGGGAATTGGGAGATTTATGTGATGAACAGCGACGGTAGCAATGTGCGTCGCCTGACCAACAATCCCGCCACCGACGATGCACCGACGTGGTCGCCCGATGGCCGCCAATTGGCCTTCGCCAGCGACCGCGACAGTGACTTCGAGATCTATATCCTGAACGTCAGCGATGGTACGATAACCCAACAAGTCACCCAAAACACCGCCCAAGACCGCTGGCCGTTGTGGGCCCAGTAGGGCCGCACGGCCGTGCGCCCCCGTGCGGCCCCCCGTGCGACCGTGCGGCCCTCCGTGCGGCCCCCCGTGCGACCGTGCGGCCCTATACAACCACCGGGCCGCATCACGATGTACCCTACCGCGATGGGGACGTTGATGTATGATTCGTGGTTGAATCGCGCGCGATCAACACCTTATCTACACGCAACCCGTCCATATCGACCACTTCAAACCGCCATCCGCTCCACCGCACGACATCACCGGCGGTTGGAATATGACCGATCAGACTAATCACCAGCCCGGCCAACGTCTCGTAACGAAACGTGTCTTCGTCGGGTAGCTCATCGACTTCAAGCAATGCGCGTACCTCATCAACCGGTAATGAACCCTCAACGAGGTATGAACCATCTTCGCGACGCACGATTGGTGGTGGAGTAGCATCGTCGTATTCGTCATCAATCTCGCCCACAATCTCTTCCAATACATCTTCTAGCGTCACAACGCCCTCGATCCCACCTAACTCACCCACCACCAACGCCATATGGCGACGGCTGCGACGAAATGTGGTCAGCAGCGCCGATGCCCGACTATTTTCCGGTACGTAGAGCGGTGGCGAGACGGCTTCCCGTACTAACGCTTGCTCACCCTTTTTTCGGTAGAGTAAGAGCAAATCACGCACATGGGCAATCCCGACAATCTGATCTGGTGTCTCTTCATACACCGGAAAGCGCGAGTAGCCACTCGCCAATAACTCATCGATCACTTCCCCGAGCGTGTGGTTGGCTTCTACCATCTCAACTTCGTGGCGCGGGGTCATGATGTGGCGCACTGCCCGGTCGCTGAACCTAAAGACACGGTCGATGAATTGCTGCTCTTGCGGTTCGACCTCACCGGTCTCGGCACCTTCCCGAACGAGTGCTCGAATATCTTCTTCGGTGACCCGCTCCTCCTCGACATTCGCGCGCCCGATTAGGGTAAGGATCAAACGAGTGGAAGCACTAAGTAACACAATGATCGGTGTACTGATCCGCGCTAGCCCTAACATTGGTCGAGCCATCAGCGTCGCAATGGTCTCGGCACTTTGCAAGGCAATACGCTTCGGTACCAACTCCCCCAACACCAGCGACAGGTACGTAACCAGCAGCACGACCAAAAATTGGGCCAACTGGTCGGCATACGGTCGTAGCCACTCATTGCGGGCAAACCATGGTGCGAGTTGACCGGTCAGGGTTGCGCCGGCAAAGACACCGTTCAGTGTTCCGATCAGTGTAATACCGATCTGCACTGCGGCCAGAAAACGATCGGGATCTTCTTGCAATTGGATAGCAACCGCTGCCCCGCGACTTCCCTCTTCAGCGCGCTGTTCGAGCCGGCCTCGGCGGGCAGAAACAACTGCTAGCTCGGTGGCGGCAAACATTCCATTCGCCAATGCCAGCGCGACAATGATTAATAATTCTTGCATAGCCAAGCGAATACGATCATCTGCACTCGGAACCGGTATGTACCGATTTGAACTTGAAGCACAAATGGCGACGGTTGGATCAACCGTCGCCTCGTACCGATTTGTCTGAAACTACGTTCAGATTCCATTTACCGGTACTGAATAATGCGGAGAAAACTGGCCGCCTGCAACGAAGCACCACCCACAAGGGCGCCATCGATGTCGGGTTGTGCCATAAGTTCATCGATATTGTCTGGTTTGACACTGCCACCATACTGAATACGCACTGCGGTGGCAATCTCAGAGCCGTAGAGTTCGGCTAGTGTAGCTCGGATCGCCGCATGCATCGCTTGGGCATCAGCCGGTGTTGCCGTATCACCGGTACCGATAGCCCAAATCGGTTCATACGCGATCACAACATCCGGCATCCGATCCGGCGGTACCTCGACCAACGCTGCCCGCACTTGTGCCGTCACAATTGGCTCGGCCTGTCCGGCATCACGCTGCGGCTTGCTCTCGCCGACGCAGACAATCGGGCGTAGGCCGTGGGCTAAGGCGGCCCGCAGTTTGCGATTCACCAGCGCATCACTCTCGCTAAAATAGTGCCGACGCTCACTATGACCGACGATCACATAACGGCAACCAACATCGGTCAACATCACTGGTGAAACCTCACCGGTAAATGCCCCTTGTGCCTCAGGGTAGAGATTCTGTGCCCCCAACCCCAACGCACTACCGGCTACCAACGGCGCTACCGCCGCCAACGCCGTAAACGGCGGGCAGACAATTGCTTCACGATCGGTAAGCGGGCCAAGTTCGGCAAGGAGATCACGCACGAGCGCCGTCGCTTCACCAATCGTCTTGTACATCTTCCAGTTACCGGCGATTAACGGAGTTCGCATTGCATCCTCATTTACAACATCTGGGCTAGCGCCCGCAAGATGCTAAAGATCATGCTATCACTCAGCAAGAAGGTCAAGCCAACGCCAACAGCCACGGTGACGGCAAAGACTCGCCAATCCCATGCCAACACCTTCGCACCGTCAAACGGGCCGGCCGGGATCATATTGAACAGGCCAATCCAAGCGTTAAAGCGAAATCCAATATAACAAACTGTTATCCACAGATCGAAGAATGGTGGACGCAACATAATGATCGGTACAAACAACAAAAGAAACAGGAAAGACAACACAAGATTAGTAACCGGGCCAGCTAGGGCGATCAGCCCACTCTGCCGCACGGTTAACAGACCACGATGCCAGACTGCTCCCGGCGCGGCAATGAAAATACCCAACAAGCTGATCAAAATCGAGAGAAGTAGCCAGCGATCGTTGGCAATAAAGTGTGCCTCTGCTCCATACCCACGCGCGACAATGCGATGAGCAAGTTCGTGGAGAACGAACCCGACCCCGGCCACAATCGCCGCCACGACCAGATTCACGATAAACGTGCTACTGATGAGGTTCGAGGCACCAGTTTGCATAATGGCAAATGCCAGCGTCGTGCCGGCCCATGCCTTGAGCAGCTCGATATTGTCATTGCGGGATTGATCGAAGATGGTATCGAATGAGGTTAGATTTCGCACGGCGCATTCCACAGTAGGTTGACAAATATTTGTAATCTCATTATAGCATATTGCCATCGCAGACCATCCTGCTGGTACCATTGCGCTCACCTAACCACAGAGAGGGGTGAGATACCATCTCACCCCTCTCCGGTGTTACACCAACCTATCGGCCTAAACCGCTATTTACGACGAATAATCTCGACCAATTCTTCGAGCGACAGTTGCGATAAGCGGCGTGGCGGTGCTTTCGGCGTCCCACATAGCAAGAGCCGGTGACTTGGATGTAGATACCAATCCGCCTGACTGTCGCGCTGACGTAACGTCTCGTACACCGGTTGCAGATCGACATTCGAGCGACGTTGTGCTGTCACTCCCATGTAACCCCGTCGATCACGGTATGCAAACACCACCGCGCCGTAGCTGTAGGCTAAGCGTGATGAACCACCATCCACGCTCTGTACGGCAATTCCCAACCCCCACGGCGTCTCAAACTCTAGTCGGTTTTGAAACGCTTGCTCAAAACGTAACTGGCGTACCTCGTGTTCGTACCAGGCATCGAGATTCGCCAGCATCGCTTGCGCTACATGGTGGGGGTGGTTGGGATAAAGTGCGTTGTAACCGGCAATGAGGTCATTGATATTGAAAAAGACATGACCCGGCCGATAATTGGCATGATCGATCCGCGTTACTTGATCAACCAGACGGCGTAACGCTTCATCGTTAGGCGCAACCACCCGTCGCACCAGCTCGGCTGCGCTGAGCGTCGGGTCGTTGGTCTGATGGTGGTCGAACCGTCCACCACCGGTGTCAACATGAATAATCCGTGGGTTGGCATCGACCGGTTGATCCTGCCATGTTCGCCCGGCAGGTACGAATCGTAGATCGGCATCTTTCGCCGGGCCAAACCGCATTAATAGCCAGATCGCGGTGAGGCAGTCGAGATCAGGGGCCAGGTGACCCACAATCATCAACGGCGGTTCCACTCGTTGTAACACTTCTAGAGTACCCCCATCGGTTGTCTCCGGGTGGATAACGACCGATAAAGCGGTACTATCTTTTCTTTAAATGTCAAATCTTGTGCATAATATAGCACAGTAGGCACGTTTTCTCAAGTGGGCAGTGCCCGTTCTGCAAACCTTATAATACACGATCTGCAACTGCTTTGATTTGTGATGATTTGCACAGTTATGGGGCTGACGGGCACGAGCCGCATAGTAATTTGTTGGCATTTAATACCGGTATCAGCCAGCTGAAGCGGTGAAATGGTACTGCCCCCACTGTCATTGCGAGCGCGCGCCAGTGCCCGAGCAATCCTAACGTGGGGAAGGAGTGAGGAAGATTGCTCGCTACGCTCGAAATGACATTACGCTCGAAATGACAAATGGTACTGCCCCCACTGTCATTGCGAGAGCACACCAGTGCCCGAGCAATCTTAACGTGGCGCAGGGGCGTCCCCCTTTGTCATTTCGAGGGCACGCCAGTGCCCGAGAAATCCTAACG
>NZ_JBWGQH010000050.1:0-5550 GCF_056331925.1 Chloroflexus sp. | reverse complement strand
TTTCGGCTCACGGTAGAGCACTGAAACCAAGGAACATTTTATTGGAAACTGAGCCGACACAACTTTCAATACTTTCGGCTCACGGTAGAGCACTGAAACTTTGTAACGATTGAGCAGAAGAGATACTATATTGCCTTTCAATACTTTCGGCTCACGGTAGAGCACTGAAACAGCGGATGGTGCGCATTAAGGAAATACTTAACGCTCTCTTTCAATACTTTCGGCTCACGGTAGAGCACTGAAACAACAGATATAGGACATGGTAATGCACTGCGCATGCGCTTTCAATACTTTCGGCTCACGGTAGAGCACTGAAACTCGCTCCAGCAGCGACGGGGGGGAAGGGGGGAGGATTCTTTCAATACTTTCGGCTCACGGTAGAGCACTGAAACTTCGTAGACGGGTGCTTGCTGTAGCCGCCGTACTGCCTTTCAATACTTTCGGCTCACGGTAGAGCACTGAAACAGAACGCTTTTATTTCTCTTGGCGAAGCATCAATACTTTCAATACTTTCGGCTCACGGTAGAGCACTGAAACCAGCGTCTCGCTGTTGTGCAGATCGAGCGAGAAGGCTCTTTCAATACTTTCGGCTCACGGTAGAGCACTGAAACGCGTATACGCTAGCCGATCCTCACCACTGAGCCGACTTTCAATACTTTCGGCTCACGGTAGAGCACTGAAACTTTCATCGTCGCTAACTGACTGCAAGCACACTCTATCTTTCAATACTTTCGGCTCACGGTAGAGCACTGAAACAGTGAACATGTCATCTTGGCGGATGAAGCATGGAGCTTTCAATACTTTCGGCTCACGGTAGAGCACTGAAACCTTGTTTTGTGGAGGTAGATATGAATACCGAGCAGCCTTTCAATACTTTCGGCTCACGGTAGAGCACTGAAACTTCGGTGCTGCATCGGGATTCGGCGCTCCGACACCGCTTTCAATACTTTCGGCTCACGGTAGAGCACTGAAACGTTTTTGACAAGATCAAACACAAAACTGTAGTCGCGCTTTCAATACTTTCGGCTCACGGTAGAGCACTGAAACTTGCTGCTATCGATGAGATGCGATCTGACGTAACAACCTTTCAATACTTTCGGCTCACGGTAGAGCACTGAAACACGTGTATTGGAATTGGTTGAAGGTCGCGAGATTTAACTTTCAATACTTTCGGCTCACGGTAGAGCACTGAAACCCAGAGTGGAGGGAGTCGTCTGGTGATGACCACGATTCTTTCAATACTTTCGGCTCACGGTAGAGCACTGAAACCAGTGAATAAATGTAAGCGTAACAAGTAATGCACTGCTTTCAATACTTTCGGCTCACGGTAGAGCACTGAAACGGATTATCTGCACGTCGTTCCTCATCAAGAATAGCTTTCAATACTTTCGGCTCACGGTAGAGCACTGAAACGATGTCGTGAGAAAACTGCCGGCAGGGTACATTTCACCTTTCAATACTTTCGGCTCACGGTAGAGCACTGAAACGTCTAACTGATGGTGCAACAACAAATTGATTTAATCTTTCAATACTTTCGGCTCACGGTAGAGCACTGAAACCAATCATTAGCAACATCTAAAACCGTATCTATTGACTTTCAATACTTTCGGCTCACGGTAGAGCACTGAAACTGCTGGAACAGCACGAACCGTTGTTGCGCACTTTGACTTTCAATACTTTCGGCTCACGGTAGAGCACTGAAACTGTGGGTACGGTTAGCAGCGCCGACAGGTGAGCCGCTTTCAATACTTTCGGCTCACGGTAGAGCACTGAAACCGACGTGTACACCACGTTGCAGCCGGTAGCACCAACTTTCAATACTTTCGGCTCACGGTAGAGCACTGAAACTAAAACAGCGCATGGAGGCCCATCAGGCGGCCCTGCTTTCAATACTTTCGGCTCACGGTAGAGCACTGAAACCAGGTACAACGACGGTGCTGCTGCCGGCGGTCGCTGCTTTCAATACTTTCGGCTCACGGTAGAGCACTGAAACAATGATTACTACTATAGTGGTGTAACTACTCGCAGTACTTTCAATACTTTCGGCTCACGGTAGAGCACTGAAACTAGATGATGCTGAAGAGTATGCATCAGACATACCAGCTTTCAATACTTTCGGCTCACGGTAGAGCACTGAAACCATATCAATAGAAGTAGGCATAGTTTAACAATAACTATCTTTCAATACTTTCGGCTCACGGTAGAGCACTGAAACTCATGCGCACGTGGTATACACGGAAGCGCTGTGTAGCGCTTTCAATACTTTCGGCTCACGGTAGAGCACTGAAACCGCGGGGGTTACCTATCGTCCTGGACGCGCGGTTAACTCCTTTCAATACTTTCGGCTCACGGTAGAGCACTGAAACTTGTAGTGAGTACTACAAGGGCTGCATAACCTAGCGAGCTTTCAATACTTTCGGCTCACGGTAGAGCACTGAAACTGGTGAAGTCAAAGTGTTGTTGTTTAATCTTTCGCGCACTTTCAATACTTTCGGCTCACGGTAGAGCACTGAAACTCCGAAACAGGAGCCGTTGCGCGTGCAACTATTCGCCTTTCAATACTTTCGGCTCACGGTAGAGCACTGAAACTAATATCACCTTACACTAATGATATTACCCCCCAAATCTTTCAATACTTTCGGCTCACGGTAGAGCACTGAAACCATACCACCACCATCCCCCCACCCCCTCCCTTATAACTTTCAATACTTTCGGCTCACGGTAGAGCACTGAAACCCTTACAGTCCACCTAGCCACTCGGCGGCATAGTACCTTTCAATACTTTCGGCTCACGGTAGAGCACTGAAACTACAGGTATACCTACTGATGCTCTACCATTCCATGCTCTCTTTCAATACTTTCGGCTCACGGTAGAGCACTGAAACTAAACAACCCGAACGTGTCTAGCGTGAGACGGTTCGCTTTCAATACTTTCGGCTCACGGTAGAGCACTGAAACTCCGAAACAGGAGCCGTTGCGCGTGCAACTATTCGCTTTCAATACTTTCGGCTCACGGTAGAGCACTGAAACATAATTCGTGAGCAGCCCAACAGGATCATCAATAGCTTTCAATACTTTCGGCTCACGGTAGAGCACTGAAACAAGCGATCCTGAGCGTCGTATCGGGGAGATTGTACGCTTTCAATACTTTCGGCTCACGGTAGAGCACTGAAACCCTAATGATTCATTTCTTATTACTTCGCGGAATAATCTTTCAATACTTTCGGCTCACGGTAGAGCACTGAAACTTCTTGTTGTTTGCTTGATTGTTTGCTTGACTTCTCTTTCAATACTTTCGGCTCACGGTAGAGCACTGAAACATGAACACGACTGTCAACAAGTCAGGTCTGTCCTCGTCTTTCAATACTTTCGGCTCACGGTAGAGCACTGAAACTTCCAGTTAACGCACGTATTGCGCAACTTGTCATTATCTTTCAATACTTTCGGCTCACGGTAGAGCACTGAAACCTGTACCATTCTCAACCGGCGGGCGGGGCAAAAACTGCTTTCAATACTTTCGGCTCACGGTAGAGCACTGAAACAGGAAAAACAACGGCGTATCGGGTACCGGTCACGTCTTTCAATACTTTCGGCTCACGGTAGAGCACTGAAACCCGTTTCCCGTGGTGACACTGTCACCATTGAGGCCGAGCTTTCAATACTTTCGGCTCACGGTAGAGCACTGAAACATAACGTCTTGTTGCGACAGCGACCACATTGGTAATCTTTCAATACTTTCGGCTCACGGTAGAGCACTGAAACAAGACAATCCCCTCAAGCTTCATTAACACCTCCCAGTTCTTTCAATACTTTCGGCTCACGGTAGAGCACTGAAACTCAACATTCTTATTCTTGCTTGGCGTCACTTCTCGCTTTCAATACTTTCGGCTCACGGTAGAGCACTGAAACTCGAAACTGGACCGAGTACAGCCCAGTCCAGGTTGGCTTTCAATACTTTCGGCTCACGGTAGAGCACTGAAACTTTTGCTTTCGTTGTCTCTATCATACCACACCGCCCCTTTCAATACTTTCGGCTCACGGTAGAGCACTGAAACTAGCCACCGTAGCCGCAACCGCTGCCGGTGCCCGTGCTTTCAATACTTTCGGCTCACGGTAGAGCACTGAAACCCTTTTCCGTAATAGGTCGCAAACGGGACACAATGTCTTTCAATACTTTCGGCTCACGGTAGAGCACTGAAACTGTTGCGTAGGGGGTAGCATGACAATATATGTGTACTGCTTTCAATACTTTCGGCTCACGGTAGAGCACTGAAACTTCAACGAACCAGCGCATCCTAGCGGATGATGCGCCTTTCAATACTTTCGGCTCACGGTAGAGCACTGAAACAAAGGAGGAGTAATGACGATTGAGTTGATGTTTGGCTTTCAATACTTTCGGCTCACGGTAGAGCACTGAAACATACTTTCGGTCGCGCTGGCGTGGACATTGTTTGCAACTTTCAATACTTTCGGCTCACGGTAGAGCACTGAAACTTGTTTGATCTGGCTTCTTCCTGATGTCTCTATCATCTTTCAATACTTTCGGCTCACGGTAGAGCACTGAAACCTCCCAGACGGAAAGGCGACGCTTGGCCATATTACCTTTCAATACTTTCGGCTCACGGTAGAGCACTGAAACCTTGCGGTAATTGGCAGTATCTCGGCAGGTTCGGTCAGACTTTCAATACTTTCGGCTCACGGTAGAGCACTGAAACAATATCACGCCGACTGCGACGCCGACCGCGACCGCTTTCAATACTTTCGGCTCACGGTAGAGCACTGAAACTTCTTTGCTCGCTTTTTCGCTCGTGATCGACTTCAGCTTTCAATACTTTCGGCTCACGGTAGAGCACTGAAACCGCGCGTCTCTGATCTGGCGCTTGGAGTTCCAGAAGCGCTTTCAATACTTTCGGCTCACGGTAGAGCACTGAAACATTATGAAGTCGAGAGTGATGTGAGAGTACTAAACTTTCTTTCAATACTTTCGGCTCACGGTAGAGCACTGAAACTGCCAGCTGCGTTGGACCCGGTCACGCCGTATTTACTTTCAATACTTTCGGCTCACGGTAGAGCACTGAAACGACGAAAGCTGGCTTACTTCAGCAAAGATTGCAGTAGCGTTTGCTAAGACGTTGTTCCCTGACGCCAGTGTAGTTGGTCACCGTGACCTTGGCGCGACGGAATGTCCTGGGAACCGGTGGGCGGAGTGGCGGGCCGCCCTGAGTGATATTCCTTCCCCATTACACTTGTGGGTATCAACCTTACAGGTGGAAGCTCCGATACGTGTACCATCTCTGGAGTACCAAGAGGACGCGCCGATTATGGCGACGCCACTCTTAACTGGAGAACGGGCCGTGACTGCACTTGTGCGCGCTGCGCTATCGCGCCCGTACCGTTCGTTGTCAGAGAGCACCATCCGCGACATCGCGCAGCAGTACGTTACCGTTGGCGAGCAGGTGGGGGTAGATTACCTTGTAGCCATGGCGCAGATGATCCACGAAACCGGCGCGCTCACGTCGTTCTGGTCCCAACCGCCGCGGCATAACCTTG
>NZ_JBWGQH010000049.1:0-5764 GCF_056331925.1 Chloroflexus sp. | reverse complement strand
TCCCACGTCCAGTTGATAGTTTCAGTGCTCTACCGTGAGCCGAAAGTATTGAAAGTCAACCCCCAGTTGGGAGACATGAAGATGTTCAAGTAGTTTCAGTGCTCTACCGTGAGCCGAAAGTATTGAAAGCGGCGTCGATAACGACCAAATCTCCGCGTGAGACAGGTTTCAGTGCTCTACCGTGAGCCGAAAGTATTGAAAGTCGGCGTCTGTGCTGAGACAGACGCCGTACCGAGCGCGGTTTCAGTGCTCTACCGTGAGCCGAAAGTATTGAAAGCATCTGCAAGAATCACGTGCTCCGTTGGCCAAGTGTCGTTTCAGTGCTCTACCGTGAGCCGAAAGTATTGAAAGGAGCGCGATATAGACGTCATGTTGCGTTCGTAGTGTGTTTCAGTGCTCTACCGTGAGCCGAAAGTATTGAAAGAGACTGATACTGTTCAGCTCCAGCTGGAGCTGGTTCGTTTCAGTGCTCTACCGTGAGCCGAAAGTATTGAAAGCGTGTACGAATCGTGAGCAAGTAGCTCATAGATGTAGCGGTTTCAGTGCTCTACCGTGAGCCGAAAGTATTGAAAGAAAGCCAACGCTCACCAGTCCAGTGCGCGCACAAATGTTTCAGTGCTCTACCGTGAGCCGAAAGTATTGAAAGCTGAAGTTGACGGAAGTTTAAGACGATACGCCCAAAGTTTCAGTGCTCTACCGTGAGCCGAAAGTATTGAAAGGTCGCGGTTGGCATCGCGGTCGACGTGGTTAGTACGGTGTTTCAGTGCTCTACCGTGAGCCGAAAGTATTGAAAGCCCCCTACGCAATAGTGCAAACAAGAACCATGCCAGTTTCAGTGCTCTACCGTGAGCCGAAAGTATTGAAAGTTGTGGCGTTGTGGGGGTTCGAGGACGAATCAGACCGTTTCAGTGCTCTACCGTGAGCCGAAAGTATTGAAAGATTATGACTGTGACCCCGATGACCCCGACGAGAACGTTTCAGTGCTCTACCGTGAGCCGAAAGTATTGAAAGAGCAACCCTATCGAAGAACGACCTTTTGCAATTACCTGTTTCAGTGCTCTACCGTGAGCCGAAAGTATTGAAAGGCCACGCAGTCGGCGCGCCGAAGCCACCGGAAACACCGAGTTTCAGTGCTCTACCGTGAGCCGAAAGTATTGAAAGGTAATGAGCACTGCGTCCAGCAACTGCGAGACTGGCGGTTTCAGTGCTCTACCGTGAGCCGAAAGTATTGAAAGATATCATGATCGTTGGCCAGACCGGCGCGGCGTTAGTTTCAGTGCTCTACCGTGAGCCGAAAGTATTGAAAGAGTGTTATGCAATTGTTCCGTCGATAAGCTGGACGTGTTTCAGTGCTCTACCGTGAGCCGAAAGTATTGAAAGGCAATGCGAACGACTGGATCCAGCTCAGTGTCTGGGTTTCAGTGCTCTACCGTGAGCCGAAAGTATTGAAAGGCAATCACCATGCCTTTAAGCGCACCAGCAGTGCCCAGTTTCAGTGCTCTACCGTGAGCCGAAAGTATTGAAAGGGAATTATTTGTTATTACCAACTGTTTTGCCTTTGTCTGTTTCAGTGCTCTACCGTGAGCCGAAAGTATTGAAAGCACGGCGTGGATCACGGTATGGTATTGTTAACTTGGAGTTTCAGTGCTCTACCGTGAGCCGAAAGTATTGAAAGTTGGTCTCTTATCAATCCCGGCGTTGTGTATCACGGGTTTCAGTGCTCTACCGTGAGCCGAAAGTATTGAAAGGCACCGTGTGCCTGCCGACGGTGTAGTACCGGTACCGTTTCAGTGCTCTACCGTGAGCCGAAAGTATTGAAAGGTCACACATCGGAGTAGGAGTTACCGTGATCAGACCCGTTTCAGTGCTCTACCGTGAGCCGAAAGTATTGAAAGTTTATGCCATTAGTGGTAGGGTAAAAATGTTAATTGGTTTCAGTGCTCTACCGTGAGCCGAAAGTATTGAAAGTAGTAATTGTCATCAACCCCTCCTCACGATTGCAAACGTTTCAGTGCTCTACCGTGAGCCGAAAGTATTGAAAGTTCTCGATACCCGTCTGGGCGTACCGGATTAGCATTCCGTTTCAGTGCTCTACCGTGAGCCGAAAGTATTGAAAGTGTCTACAGTCAGACAAATGACATGTTTCTTTCGACCGTGTTTCAGTGCTCTACCGTGAGCCGAAAGTATTGAAAGTCGTTCGATCTGGACAGCACGAACATATCGAGACAAGTTTCAGTGCTCTACCGTGAGCCGAAAGTATTGAAAGCTCTTCTTTTCGTTGCGTTCGTTGCGCTCTTCGCGCTGTTTCAGTGCTCTACCGTGAGCCGAAAGTATTGAAAGAGACGACCGCCACCGCGAGTAGCAGGTGAAAGGTCGGTTTCAGTGCTCTACCGTGAGCCGAAAGTATTGAAAGTATGTTGAGCGTGTCATTAAGCGTGTCGTTAATTAGTGGTTTCAGTGCTCTACCGTGAGCCGAAAGTATTGAAAGCGAACTGCCAGCAAATAGCAGTACGCGCCGAGTACCACGTTTCAGTGCTCTACCGTGAGCCGAAAGTATTGAAAGATAGATTGTCATGTTACCCCCTACGGAGCAGTGCAAGTTTCAGTGCTCTACCGTGAGCCGAAAGTATTGAAAGCTTCCTCAAGAACGCGAGAAACGCTTTTATTTCGCGGTTTCAGTGCTCTACCGTGAGCCGAAAGTATTGAAAGCAATGCCCATAGAGGGCTCGTGAAGATGTTCAAGACCGTTTCAGTGCTCTACCGTGAGCCGAAAGTATTGAAAGGGTTAGTAGTGTATAAGAGAGGAGTGATAGTGATGGCGTTTCAGTGCTCTACCGTGAGCCGAAAGTATTGAAAGATGGACGAGATCGAAATGAAACATACACTGTTAAATCGTTTCAGTGCTCTACCGTGAGCCGAAAGTATTGAAAGGTCAGGTTGCTCGAAGCCCCAAAGCGCGACGACCAGTTTCAGTGCTCTACCGTGAGCCGAAAGTATTGAAAGCCGTTATTGTGAGATACAGTGAGCTACGCGAGTCAGTTTCAGTGCTCTACCGTGAGCCGAAAGTATTGAAAGCTGTACGAAAGACAGACAAACCAGCATCGAGATAGGTTTCAGTGCTCTACCGTGAGCCGAAAGTATTGAAAGTTGCCGGAGCCGTAGCGGCCCAGGATCGAGGCCACCGTTTCAGTGCTCTACCGTGAGCCGAAAGTATTGAAAGCCCCAGCGCGCGTGGTACGTTAACGTCACAAAGAGGTTTCAGTGCTCTACCGTGAGCCGAAAGTATTGAAAGCCCATGCCGGCGCACTTGTTGCGCCGGCCTGCCTCCGGTTTCAGTGCTCTACCGTGAGCCGAAAGTATTGAAAGTACGCGTCCAGCCGCGCGTCCCCCGCCGTTCCCGCCGGTTTCAGTGCTCTACCGTGAGCCGAAAGTATTGAAAGAGCACCGGGGGGACGAGGGAGCGTTATTCGTTGTCAGGTTTCAGTGCTCTACCGTGAGCCGAAAGTATTGAAAGGATACCGCATCGCTTCGATCATCGGGCGCTACGGTTCGTTTCAGTGCTCTACCGTGAGCCGAAAGTATTGAAAGGCGCTTGCACGAGGTGGTTGAAGCGCGCCAATTTTCGGTTTCAGTGCTCTACCGTGAGCCGAAAGTATTGAAAGCCGGTGCTCCAGCAGCACCGGGGCTTTGTTTATCCCGTTTCAGTGCTCTACCGTGAGCCGAAAGTATTGAAAGGGAACTGGAACGGCTCGGATTACGGTATCGCGTTCGACGTTTCAGTGCTCTACCGTGAGCCGAAAGTATTGAAAGTTCAACCAACGAACGTCAAGCCCGCGATGCGCGAGCAGTTTCAGTGCTCTACCGTGAGCCGAAAGTATTGAAAGTTAGCCTTCCCCCGTACATGCGAGCCTTCCCCCGTGGTTTCAGTGCTCTACCGTGAGCCGAAAGTATTGAAAGTGATGCTGAGTGGCGTGACGGGCGTTTCTATGTATACTGTTTCAGTGCTCTACCGTGAGCCGAAAGTATTGAAAGTTCTGGCCCGAAAAATCCCAGCTCCAGTTGACCGCGTTTCAGTGCTCTACCGTGAGCCGAAAGTATTGAAAGGATGGAAAAGTTAAACTCACGCTCGATCTCAACAGCGGTTTCAGTGCTCTACCGTGAGCCGAAAGTATTGAAAGGCGAGTTCAACTTTTCCATCTTCTCCGTTCCCATCTGTTTCAGTGCTCTACCGTGAGCCGAAAGTATTGAAAGACCGCACCTGCAACAACGATCAAGCCGATCGTTGCCGAGTTTCAGTGCTCTACCGTGAGCCGAAAGTATTGAAAGCGATATAGACGCTGTATTGCGTTTGCGCCGGAGCACGGTTTCAGTGCTCTACCGTGAGCCGAAAGTATTGAAAGAAAAAAACAAGCTGGCGTCAGCATGGTATAGCAATTCGTTTCAGTGCTCTACCGTGAGCCGAAAGTATTGAAAGATGACACTGGCGGATCTGATCTCAGCAATTACATCGTGTTTCAGTGCTCTACCGTGAGCCGAAAGTATTGAAAGGTTGTTTACAACGTCGCGTTCGTTCCCTTATCGCCTCGTTTCAGTGCTCTACCGTGAGCCGAAAGTATTGAAAGGGCATCTTCTATCTGGGCTTCAGACGCTACTTCGGGGTTTCAGTGCTCTACCGTGAGCCGAAAGTATTGAAAGGCGCAACATTGTTGCGCCGGTCGCCTCCGCGGCGAGGTTTCAGTGCTCTACCGTGAGCCGAAAGTATTGAAAGTCCGCTTAGTTCGAGAGCATCCGCGCCGGCCTGATACTGTTTCAGTGCTCTACCGTGAGCCGAAAGTATTGAAAGGCGCACCATCCTCTCTGCGCCGGTGGCGCGCTTAAGTTTCAGTGCTCTACCGTGAGCCGAAAGTATTGAAAGTAACGATAACGATAACGATAACGACTAGCTAGCACGAGTTTCAGTGCTCTACCGTGAGCCGAAAGTATTGAAAGATTTATACGTATTATGACTGTGACCCCGATGACCTCGGTTTCAGTGCTCTACCGTGAGCCGAAAGTATTGAAAGTTCACGCGGTTTATTACTGTAGCGCAATCGACAATCAAGTTTCAGTGCTCTACCGTGAGCCGAAAGTATTGAAAGCTTCGGTCCGTCTGCCTGGAGTGGTCCAGTTGTAAGTTTCAGTGCTCTACCGTGAGCCGAAAGTATTGAAAGGGGTGCTCAGGTGCGCACTACAAAGACCGGCAATCGTTTCAGTGCTCTACCGTGAGCCGAAAGTATTGAAAGCCATAGCCCTACCTCACTTACCGAGTCGCCGGAACCGTTTCAGTGCTCTACCGTGAGCCGAAAGTATTGAAAGAGAGGAGCAACAGCGAACGGAGCAGGAGACATTGAATGTTTCAGTGCTCTACCGTGAGCCGAAAGTATTGAAAGTTCGCGCGCGGGTTGGCGCGAACTCGGCACTTCGTGTTTCAGTGCTCTACCGTGAGCCGAAAGTATTGAAAGAAGTCATTCGACCTGATCATCTCGTCTAAGAAAGATGTTTCAGTGCTCTACCGTGAGCCGAAAGTATTGAAAGTCGGAAAGGACGGGACAGAAGAGGAGAAGTAGCAGAGTTTCAGTGCTCTACCGTGAGCCGAAAGTATTGAAAGCCATCACTGCCGGCCCAGGAACCGGTATCACACCATTCGCGTTTCAGTGCTCTACCGTGAGCCGAAAGTATTGAAAGTCCGCTTAGTTCGAGAGCATCCGCGCCGGCCTGATACTGT
>NZ_JBWGQH010000048.1:0-7377 GCF_056331925.1 Chloroflexus sp. | reverse complement strand
TGCTCTGAATTCTCGTTCAACTTTCAATACTTTCGGCTCACGGTAGAGCACTGAAACTTAAGCGCACCACCGGCACGGAGAGGATGGTGCGCGTCCTTTCAATACTTTCGGCTCACGGTAGAGCACTGAAACGCATTGGTTTGATGGAAACCGCGATCGCTACTCCCACTTTCAATACTTTCGGCTCACGGTAGAGCACTGAAACTTCCAGTTCCACGTCCAGTCAATCATTGGGACAATTGGGTCTTTCAATACTTTCGGCTCACGGTAGAGCACTGAAACAAGCACATAGAAACGCCCGGACCGGTACTCAACATTGCTTTCAATACTTTCGGCTCACGGTAGAGCACTGAAACGCACCGAGCCAACCGCATACAACGTTTCGTGTTTGTCTTTCAATACTTTCGGCTCACGGTAGAGCACTGAAACCCGTGCTCATAAAGCCTTCCCCCGTACTCTGGAGAGCTTTCAATACTTTCGGCTCACGGTAGAGCACTGAAACGTGGTTCAGTTTTTCTCCAGAGTACGGGGGAAGGCTTCTTTCAATACTTTCGGCTCACGGTAGAGCACTGAAACGCATGATAGCCGATCACCTGTTGCGTCAGAAACCAAACCCTTTCAATACTTTCGGCTCACGGTAGAGCACTGAAACTGCTGCTGCCCCAACCAATCCCACGACCAGTTGAAAGCCTTTCAATACTTTCGGCTCACGGTAGAGCACTGAAACATTGGGGTGTGGTGGTAGCCTTCGCGGTCTAATTGTCTTTCAATACTTTCGGCTCACGGTAGAGCACTGAAACACGATAACTTCGACGTGTTCGAGTCTGTGATCATTCTTTCAATACTTTCGGCTCACGGTAGAGCACTGAAACGCGTTTTTAGCAGTGTTCGTGTATCCGCGCTCGCGCTCTTTCAATACTTTCGGCTCACGGTAGAGCACTGAAACATCACTCACAACGAAAGGCACAAAGACTTGATATTGCTTTCAATACTTTCGGCTCACGGTAGAGCACTGAAACTCGGTGCTGCATCGGGATTCGGCGCTCCGACACCGCTTTCAATACTTTCGGCTCACGGTAGAGCACTGAAACAACGGCGCTACAGTTGGGAAGGACGGGACAGAAGAGCTTTCAATACTTTCGGCTCACGGTAGAGCACTGAAACCTTACTCCCATCCCAGATCGCCAGCATGTCCGATTTTTCTTTCAATACTTTCGGCTCACGGTAGAGCACTGAAACCTCCGAGCAATCGCGAACAGAAGCCAACCAATCGCACTTTCAATACTTTCGGCTCACGGTAGAGCACTGAAACTAGCGCTGCCCGTTCCAATCCCATGTCCAGTCGATCACTTTCAATACTTTCGGCTCACGGTAGAGCACTGAAACCTGCATAATGTCTTGTTGAATGTGACGGAGAAGCGACTTTCAATACTTTCGGCTCACGGTAGAGCACTGAAACGCATTCTTATTCGAATGTTCTCTCGATCTGGCTAACCTTTCAATACTTTCGGCTCACGGTAGAGCACTGAAACCGCGCAGCGCGCACTTGTCTAAGTTCGCATACTTGCATCTTTCAATACTTTCGGCTCACGGTAGAGCACTGAAACCGTTCGCAGTGCGATTGTCCACAACGCGTCCACGTTCGCTTTCAATACTTTCGGCTCACGGTAGAGCACTGAAACCTTCCTCAACCCAACTGACCGAAAGGCGGATAGTTTTCTTTCAATACTTTCGGCTCACGGTAGAGCACTGAAACAAGGAAATAAAAGCGTTTCTTGCATTTTTGAGGAAGAACTTTCAATACTTTCGGCTCACGGTAGAGCACTGAAACTGCGGCTCGTTGGGTTGAGAAAAATATACGGGTTATTCTTTCAATACTTTCGGCTCACGGTAGAGCACTGAAACGTGTTCGCATCTTCCAAGATCGTTGTTACCAGCGAGGCTTTCAATACTTTCGGCTCACGGTAGAGCACTGAAACGTGACTGGCCCGGATAGTACCTCAACTGCATAATGGCCTTTCAATACTTTCGGCTCACGGTAGAGCACTGAAACGCTGACGATTCAACGCCGTACCGAATACAGTCGATCTTTCAATACTTTCGGCTCACGGTAGAGCACTGAAACTTGATGCGTTGCAACAAATACGCAGACATGTACGTCTTTCAATACTTTCGGCTCACGGTAGAGCACTGAAACCATTCACGTTTACCAGACCAAGTGGCGGCACAAAGATACTTTCAATACTTTCGGCTCACGGTAGAGCACTGAAACGTGTACCAGTAGTAAAAACCGTTCTCATCTTTATAAATGCTTTCAATACTTTCGGCTCACGGTAGAGCACTGAAACTTCGAGATACGCATCAGCAACATCTGCTCCCTTCTCTCTTTCAATACTTTCGGCTCACGGTAGAGCACTGAAACTGTAGTGTGGTAAGTCAAGTCCATCTTCAACGCGGTCTTTCTTTCAATACTTTCGGCTCACGGTAGAGCACTGAAACTACCTTATCCCGTCAGCAATGTTGGTGAATGTGGTTGCTTTCAATACTTTCGGCTCACGGTAGAGCACTGAAACAGCGCTTCGCGTAGTTCGCATACGCGAGACGTGCAAGTTCTTTCAATACTTTCGGCTCACGGTAGAGCACTGAAACACCGCATCTGCGGTTGCGTTGTGCGGCTCGTGGCAATACTTTCAATACTTTCGGCTCACGGTAGAGCACTGAAACATCGTAGACGGAGTCGGTCGTCCAGCTGGACCACGGCTTTCAATACTTTCGGCTCACGGTAGAGCACTGAAACGCGCGATTTGATGGCAGTCGTTGCCGAATTCGTCAGCGACTTTCAATACTTTCGGCTCACGGTAGAGCACTGAAACGGTTCCGGCGGCTCGGCAAGTAGGGGTGGTTCATGCTTTCAATACTTTCGGCTCACGGTAGAGCACTGAAACCGATTGGTCTGATGAGCAGCAGAACGTTATCTGACCTTTCAATACTTTCGGCTCACGGTAGAGCACTGAAACGCTCTTGTATAACGTCCCCCTAGCCGCGCGCGATATCGCTTTCAATACTTTCGGCTCACGGTAGAGCACTGAAACGTTTCTTCTTCTTCAGAACTGACTTTCGCAACATACTCTTTCAATACTTTCGGCTCACGGTAGAGCACTGAAACAGGAGGTGTTGTATGACCATGTCGCTCGATTCGGCGCGTCTTTCAATACTTTCGGCTCACGGTAGAGCACTGAAACAATACGGTATGCTACAAGAGATGACGAGGAGATAACAACTTTCAATACTTTCGGCTCACGGTAGAGCACTGAAACCCCATCCTCTATACCAGACTTTTTGCGAGTATATAACTTTCAATACTTTCGGCTCACGGTAGAGCACTGAAACACACAACCGCCGGTACAGCAACCGACACAACCGCCGGCTTTCAATACTTTCGGCTCACGGTAGAGCACTGAAACTCGGGGTAAACAGGTATCCGAGGCGAATCGTATTGAGCTTTCAATACTTTCGGCTCACGGTAGAGCACTGAAACGTTTGTTACTGTCGCCGGCTCCCACGTTTCGTAGATAACTTTCAATACTTTCGGCTCACGGTAGAGCACTGAAACTGATGGCCAGTGGTACCTTATTAAAAATGATTATTCTTTCAATACTTTCGGCTCACGGTAGAGCACTGAAACGCGATGCGCGAGCACGGTTCGCGCGTGACGGCGAATCGCTTTCAATACTTTCGGCTCACGGTAGAGCACTGAAACAAATTGGATCAGTGAAGATATTCAAGTACGGCGCGTAGCTTTCAATACTTTCGGCTCACGGTAGAGCACTGAAACAGCTAGCGCTTGCTAGCTGTATCTATATTATATATGCACTTTCAATACTTTCGGCTCACGGTAGAGCACTGAAACTCCACGTCCAGTCGATACTCGGGACGATGGTATAGCCTTTCAATACTTTCGGCTCACGGTAGAGCACTGAAACAGCGCCGGCGCAGGATCCAGTCAGTGAGCGCGACTGCCTTTCAATACTTTCGGCTCACGGTAGAGCACTGAAACTGGTGCACATGCGTACACACCGGCGTTTGCGCCGATCTTTCAATACTTTCGGCTCACGGTAGAGCACTGAAACGAGAACGAGGAAAGAGTCAGCACGGCGCGATGTAGCTTTCAATACTTTCGGCTCACGGTAGAGCACTGAAACAATAGAAGCGACACGGTAGCCGGCTAAGTACAATAACTTTCAATACTTTCGGCTCACGGTAGAGCACTGAAACGTCGAGGCTTCAACTGAGGATGTGGACTTTCTGATCTCTTTCAATACTTTCGGCTCACGGTAGAGCACTGAAACGATACTTGGCCGAATTCTTTCGTGATTATTGCTGACTTTCAATACTTTCGGCTCACGGTAGAGCACTGAAACCACTTTCATATACTTCTATATAATGTACCGATCGCTCTTTCAATACTTTCGGCTCACGGTAGAGCACTGAAACAAAAGACGCCAACACTACTTATAAATAAGTCATGCCTTTCAATACTTTCGGCTCACGGTAGAGCACTGAAACGTTCTCGATGCATTCTATGTAGAAACTAATGACGTCTTTCAATACTTTCGGCTCACGGTAGAGCACTGAAACCGCGTTTCTCCGAAAGAATGGCAACTATCTATTGCTCCCTTTCAATACTTTCGGCTCACGGTAGAGCACTGAAACCAAAAGCGCAAATAAGAACCACGCCAACGCAATAGCTTTCAATACTTTCGGCTCACGGTAGAGCACTGAAACTCTCGACCAATCCGAGCACGTAGAACCGATTCTGCCCTTTCAATACTTTCGGCTCACGGTAGAGCACTGAAACGCCCTGGTTGCTCCAGCTCCGCGCGCGCCGACACTGCACTTTCAATACTTTCGGCTCACGGTAGAGCACTGAAACACCAAACTCACCGGAAGAACCAAATGCACTTACCGTCTTTCAATACTTTCGGCTCACGGTAGAGCACTGAAACCTTGCATCAGTTCGCGTTCGAGTTCAAAATCACTGCTTTCAATACTTTCGGCTCACGGTAGAGCACTGAAACAAACGCTACGTGGGGTGTTTGCAAAATGCTCAAAAATCTTTCAATACTTTCGGCTCACGGTAGAGCACTGAAACGTACTTTGCACGCACGGAGGAAGAGCGGCAAGCCATCTTTCAATACTTTCGGCTCACGGTAGAGCACTGAAACTATTTAATTATCTTCTTCTGTTTCTTTTGATTCATACTTTCAATACTTTCGGCTCACGGTAGAGCACTGAAACGCGTCGTCTTTCCATCTGGGAGTGGATCTTGCCCGATACTTTCAATACTTTCGGCTCACGGTAGAGCACTGAAACGTGAGAACACTATATCACATCGAGAAGTATTTGTCACTTTCAATACTTTCGGCTCACGGTAGAGCACTGAAACCGAAAGCGTTTGCTAACAACAATAACGCCAGCCAGTCCCTTTCAATACTTTCGGCTCACGGTAGAGCACTGAAACACTACTAACAATAACGACTAGCTAGCGCTTGCTAGCTGCTTTCAATACTTTCGGCTCACGGTAGAGCACTGAAACCTGGGAGCGACGGATCCAGGAACATACCCGAAGCCAGCTTTCAATACTTTCGGCTCACGGTAGAGCACTGAAACGAAAAGATTTGAGCTCACGAGGCGTTGTGTCAATGACTTTCAATACTTTCGGCTCACGGTAGAGCACTGAAACTTCATTGAATATGTTGATTGTCGAACATCGCGGCAATCTTTCAATACTTTCGGCTCACGGTAGAGCACTGAAACCAACGCCTCACGAAATGACTTGTACCACATAATACCTTTCAATACTTTCGGCTCACGGTAGAGCACTGAAACTTGTTCCCATTGATTCACGACCAACTCCAACCGCGCCCGCTTTCAATACTTTCGGCTCACGGTAGAGCACTGAAACAAGGATGTTTGGTTTGAATATGTTTATCAGGCAGACTTTCAATACTTTCGGCTCACGGTAGAGCACTGAAACGAGATTCAACAGGTATTATGGTTGGTACGATACTGAGCTTTCAATACTTTCGGCTCACGGTAGAGCACTGAAACTATCGTACCAACCAAAGTAGCGTTTGAACCTCAAGCTTTCAATACTTTCGGCTCACGGTAGAGCACTGAAACCTTCAGCCAACCAACATTCAGCCCGCGCCGTTCGAGCACCTTTCAATACTTTCGGCTCACGGTAGAGCACTGAAACGCAACAGGGAATTGTGACGCTCCGCGCGTCAAGGACTGACTTTCAATACTTTCGGCTCACGGTAGAGCACTGAAACATGACGCGGTTCAGTATAGAACGCATCGAGAATCGCTTTCAATACTTTCGGCTCACGGTAGAGCACTGAAACGGCTGGGTTAGGATTGGTGGTGAGGATCGGCTGGCCTTTCAATACTTTCGGCTCACGGTAGAGCACTGAAACGTACCGGGCCCGTCGGTGATGCAGCTGAAGTACTTTCCTTTCAATACTTTCGGCTCACGGTAGAGCACTGAAACCGATGCTCAATTACTAACATATGGTCAATTACTAACCTTTCAATACTTTCGGCTCACGGTAGAGCACTGAAACTTCATCACTATCATCACTATCACTATCACTACCACTATCTTTCAATACTTTCGGCTCACGGTAGAGCACTGAAACTGGTATCCCAGGTTCACCAAACGGTGAGATTGTGGCAACTTTCAATACTTTCGGCTCACGGTAGAGCACTGAAACGTACTTTCGGTGGCACTAGCGTGGACATTGTTTGCACTTTCAATACTTTCGGCTCACGGTAGAGCACTGAAACGCATTGCGTGCTCCAACTCTGCATGCGCCGACATTACGCTTTCAATACTTTCGGCTCACGGTAGAGCACTGAAACTTCCTATTCAGCCAGTGAGCGGACCGGCGCGAGAACTTTCAATACTTTCGGCTCACGGTAGAGCACTGAAACGCTGGCTACTACACGTTCGCATACACGATCCTTGGTCTTTCAATACTTTCGGCTCACGGTAGAGCACTGAAACCTCTTGCAACCGATATCGTTCCTACAGCAACCCTCTTTCAATACTTTCGGCTCACGGTAGAGCACTGAAACACGGAGCACGTTATCTTAGCGGATGAGGCGTGGACTTTCAATACTTTCGGCTCACGGTAGAGCACTGAAACCAGGTGAAAGAGGGACGAACGCGACGTTGTAGACAACACTTTCAATACTTTCGGCTCACGGTAGAGCACTGAAACGCGTTTGGGCAAGTAGGGGTGGTTCATGGACTGGCTCTTTCAATACTTTCGGCTCACGGTAGAGCACTGAAACAGCTAGCGCTTGCTAGCT
>NZ_JBWGQH010000047.1:0-8219 GCF_056331925.1 Chloroflexus sp. | reverse complement strand
AGTGGAATGGGCCTTATCACCATTTTCATTTTTTACCCGTTCCGCTCCTGTCGCTAATGGTAAAAGCCACCAGTCAGAACGCATTTGCTTTTCATCGTTCAACCCTTTCATCGCGTAATAGTTGAACGTATATGTTGCATCTTTGCCGGTACTTGCCCAAATAAGGGTTTCATGGGCATTGGTAAAACGGACACCACGAAAATTAGGCATCGGATTTATTTTTATCCAGATAACATCATTAAGGATCCAGAACCCTAAATCCTGCATAATGGCCCCAACTCGAAAGATATTATGGTACGTTCCAATAACCCAAATGGTGCCGGTCGGTTTCAAGACTCGCTTACAAGCCGTTAACCACGTTTGAGTAAACTCATCATATGCTTGCATCGACTCGAACTTGTCCCAGTCGTCAGCTACAGCATCAACTTTCGTCATATTTGGTCGATGTAGTTCGTTTTGTAGCTGTAAATTATAGGGGGGATCAGCAAAAATAAGATCAATGGATTTTTCTGGTAACATAGTAAGTATTTCTACGCAGTCGCCTTCAATAATCTGATTTAAAGGTAGTGTCATAATTATTACTCCAAACCATACGTATGAGGCGATCCAGTTCTCGGAACGTGTGGTTTATACCAAGGGGTGTCTGACAATACCGAATGCATTTCGGCCGGTGGCGATCTTGTCCAGTTTCGCTTTTCAACGTCACTCGTCGAACAACCAAGAGTCATTGTCGTTAGTCTTTCGCCATGCCACGCCAAGACTCGTTTAGGATGTACGTAGATATACGGTGACCCTTTGTCAATCTGATACTTTTGTTGGAATGTCCTATCCAAGATATTCCTTAAGTTAGCGTACATTATAGCATACCGCTTCAAGCGCTTCTGTTGCCAATCACGCCCCCTATCATTTCGAGCGCAGCGCGAAATCTTCGTTACTCGCCTGTATCCGCAAAAGGGAGCCGAGGGATGCGGGCCTTACACCCACCTCACATCGTTGTCATAGGGTAGAAGGATGAGGGACCTCACGCAAAGGCGCAGAGAAAAACACCTCCTCTCCCGCTGTGCGGGAGAGGAGGCTGGGAGGTGAGGGCCACAAAACCATCTTACGTAATTGCCACCGTCGCTTTCTGCTTGGCCTTTTCTTCCTCGACCAGTACGCGGCGCAACACCTTGCCGACCAGCGTCTTGGGCAGCTCGGTGCGGAACTCGACCTCGCGCGGCACCTTGTATGGGGCAAGGTGCAGCTTACAGAACTCCTTAATCTCTTCAACCGTCGGCTGCTCACCCGGCTTCGGCACAATAAATGCTTTCACCGTATCATCACCGCGCTGCGGATGTGGAATGCCGACGACCACTGCCTCCATCACCTTGGGGTGCATGAAGAGTACTTCCTCGACATCGCGCGGCAGCACCTTGAGACCGCCGACGTTGATCATATCCTTCTTGCGATCAACGATGTAGAAGTAGCCGTCTTTATCGACGCGGGCAATATCGCCGGTATGCAGCCAACCATCAGCATCAATGGTTTTCGCCGTCTCGTCAGGTCGTTGCCAATATCCCTTCATCACCTGTGGTCCGCGCACGCATAGCTCACCGGTCTCGTCGCTTCCCGGCTCAATCTCACGACCGGTATCGAGATCGATAACCTTTGCCTCGGTGTCGGGCAATGGGATACCGATACTACCGGCACGCCGCTCACCAAAGACCGGATTGCAATGCGTCACCGGGCTAGCCTCGGTCATGCCAAAGCCCTCAACGAGGCGACCACCGGTCAGTTGGCCGAACTTCTCTTGCACATCCATTGGCAATGGCGCCGATCCGCTAATACACGCTTTCACACTACGCAGATCGTATTCGTTAACCTTCGGATGGTTGATAATGCCAATGTACATCGCCGGGACACCGGGGAAGAGTGTGCATCGCTCGCGCTGAATAACCGTCATGACATTGTCGATAGGGCGTGGGCTAGGCACGATGACAATCTCAGCTCCGATGTGGATGCTGTACAGCATTGCCACTGTCATGCCATAAACATGGAAGAAGGGGATCGCCGCCATCATCTTTTCGCCACCGGGCTGGCCGCGCGTCAGCCAGGCTGCTACCTGTACGGTGTTCGCGACGAGATTGCGATGGGTTAACATCGCCGCCTTGGGGAGACCGGTCGTTCCGCCGGTGTATTGGAAGAGCGCAATCTCGTCGGGAGTCAAGTTCACCTTCGGTGGGGTAGGGCCATATTTTTCGAGCAGGTGTTGGAAGAAGAAGATGTCCTGCTCAGGCATCACATCAACCCACTCCGGCGTCTTCTTCTGCGAACTCTTTACCAGAAAGTTTGAGGGAAAACCAAGAGTGTCGAAGATATGGGCTACGATCACCCGCTTCACCGGCGTCTCGGCACGTACTTCGCGTAACCGCGGCCAAAACAAATTAAGCAGCACAATCGTCTCAGCGCCTGAATCGTGCAACTGGTGCTGCAATTCGCGCCCGGTGTAGGTTGGGTTTGTATTCACCACAATCGCACCCAACCGCATACACGCAAAGAATGTGATAATGTAATGCGTCGAGTTGGGTAACATCACCGCCACTCTATCCCCTTTGCGCACCCCGAGCTGGTAGAGCGCGGTGGCCATTCGATCTACTTTTTCGTTCAACTGCCGATACGTTAACTTACCGCCAACTGTGAATCGTCCACCGAGCAGATAGCGTAAGACGAAATTGGTTGCAGTATGGTCGGCATACGTCTTGGCGCTGTTGCTCAGCATGTCGCTGAGCGTGATCTCAGGATACGTCAGCGATTTCGGCACACCCGGCTCGTAGTACGACAACCAGATCTTGTCCAAATTGCACCTCCTTGTGCGCCCTCTACCGATCGGGGAGATCAACAGATGAGCTGTCTAACTGAGCGGTGAAGGTTATAGTCTTCACCGCAATTCCTTACCATACCCTACACATCATCGCGGAGCCAGCCCCGCTCGCGAGCAATAAACTTAATGGTTGCGTCGTCAGGTGGGTACAGACCTGCTGCCTGATAGGCATAGGCTAATAATGCTGCACCACCGATCAGGCCGATAATCAGCCCTAGAAGAAAGGTAAAAACGCCGAATACCTGTTTCATAGAACCTCCCCGTGCCTATTCCCATCGAGATTGGGGAAATACGCTTCAATTGTACCATATTTTATCAGCCTTGGAAGTGAATCGGTTATAATAAAGGTGCTACCGCTCTGCTCTTTCCCAGCTTGTGTTTGCTAGCTACCTTCGTTCACAGCTTATTATCCTGGTTAGTACGCGATTGTTTGCACAAGGAGTTTTATCGATGGCTACAGTCAAGATGACGCGCGGTAAATTCGAGGGGATCAAAGCCTGTGCTGATGACAACGGTATTATTGCTGCCGCAGCGATGGATCAGCGTGGTTCGCTCAAAAAGGCGATTGCTAAAGCTCGCGGCGCCGATGCGTCAAGTGAGGATTTAACCGTGTTCAAGACGGCCGTTACTCGTATTCTGACCCGTTATGCGAGTGCGATTCTGATGGACCCAGAATACGGTTTGCCGGCAATTGCCCAACGTGCTCCAGGTACCGGTGTCTTGCTGGCCTATGAGAAGACCGGCTACGACGCCTCGGTGCGTGGTCGTTTACCCGACCTGCTCGATGTGTGGAGTGTGCGTCGCTTGAAAGAAGCTGGCGCTAACGCGATCAAGATTCTGCTTTACTACAATCCCTTCGATGATCCGGCTATCAACGAGATTAAACACGCCTTTATCGAGCGGGTAGGTGCCGAGTGTGCCGCGAACGATATTCCCTTCTTCCTCGAGCCAATTGCTTACGATGATACAGTCGGTGATGAAAAGAGCTTTGAATTCGCCCTCGTCAAACCGAAGTATGTGACCGCCTATATGGCAGAGTTCTCGAAACCGCAGTACGGTGTTGACGTACTTAAGGTCGAAGTGCCGGTGAATGTGAAATTTGTCGAGGGGATGCGGGTGTTTAGCGGTCAAAAGGCCTACAGCCGTGAAGAGGCGAAGGAGTATTTCCGGCAGGCTGCTGATGCTGCCCGCAAGCCGTTCATCTACCTGAGCGCCGGTGTATCCGACGAAGTTTTCCGTGAGACACTCGAACTTGCCGCCGAAGCCGGTACACCCTTTGCCGGTGTGTTGTGTGGTCGGGCGACGTGGCAAGATGGTATTCCGGTCTATGCCCAGCAGGGTCTGGCTGCCCTTGAGGCATGGCTTGAGGATCGCGGCGTTGCGAATATTACTGCACTTAACGAGACGCTGGCGAAAGGTGCGAAGCCATGGTGGACGATCTACGGCGGGCTTGAGAATATCGAGGTAGTGGATCTGCCGGTTGTAAGTTGATTGCCGATATTGGGGTGGGTTCCCGCTCTCACTAGGGCGGAAAGCCCTCGCCCCGTCCCTTCAACCCCAGCGGGGGTGAGGAGATGAGTGCTCACCGCCGAGGGCACAGAAAATGGTCATCACCCACAGATCTTTGCACCCTCGGCGTGCTTAGCGTCTTAGCGTCTTAGCGTTCCGTCGCTCTGCGCCTTTGCTCGCTTAGCGTCTTAGCGTTAACCGTCTTTGCTCGCTTAGCGTCTTAGCGTTAACCGTCTTTGCTCGCTTAGCGTCTTAGCGTTAACCGTCTTTGCTCGCTTTGTGCCTCTGCGTATGCCCTCACCTCCAGCCCCTCTCCTGCCGCAAGGAATAATCGCCCCTCTCCCGTGCCAGTGGGAGAGGGGACAGGGGTGAGAATCATCAGCCCGCGCCGCGGGCTTCGTCATGGTAGACCCTCTAGGGTTGGGTACTGCCGGAGCGTAATCAATCGCCACAAAAAGACTCAAAACACACAAACATATGTTGTTTTGTGTGGCTATCCAACCTGACCCCCTCTCCCGCCATGCGAGCGAAGGGACTGAAGTGAGGCTTACAGCCCGTGCAGTGGGCTTCATCATAGTTGCGCGGCTCTTCAGGATTCGACCTTAAATCAGCGGCAGCAGGGGATTTACAGTCCTACAATCCCCATTCCACCCTTGCCGGCCCGTCGTAGTCGCTCAATCGTATGCCAGCGTGGTGGAACCGGTACCCGCATCGGTGATATTCCTTGGGCAATCAGTCGCATCGAGTCGCGCCATCGCGCCGGTGGTTCAGATGAAGCTAGCGCAACGTGTGATACCTCTTCAGATAGTAACAAGGTTATCGCTGCAATTGCCGCTGCCGCCTCTTCTTCGGTTGGCGCGCCGGTGGTGATGTGCATCGTCGTGACTCCTCCATAATGACAGCGTCCTACTTAGAACCGTCGTAACAAGCGTTGTACCATCACCCGCTGTGCGGCCAATTCGCGTTCGGCAGGCAATGGTAATAACTCGGCTTGCTGACCGTACCGGCGCCGCAACGCCAGACCGATCAGGTGATCGGTCAGTTGCGGATTCTTCGGCAACAAGGCACCGTGCAAATAACACCCAAACGTATTGCGATAGACCGCACCGCCCCAACCGTCTTGCCCGTTATCGCCGTAGCCGGTCAAGACCTTGCCAAACGGACGTACTCGCGCACCATGAAATGTGCGACCGCTATGATTTTCAAATCCGACCAACCGTTGTGGTCCGTGCCCTAGATCAACCTCGATCACGATATTACCGATCATGCGCCGCTTACCGGCAATCGTATACACATCGAGCACGCCCAACCCGGGCAAGCGCTCGCCGGTGTGAGTCAGAAAATAGTGGCCGAGCAACTGGTACCCGCCGCAGATCGCCAAAAGCACCAACCCATCCTCAATCGCCGCACGCAATTCCGGCCCCTGCCGCTCGATCAGATCGGTGGTGATCAGTGCCTGCCCGCTATCCTGACCACCGCCAAAAAATGCGAAATCGACTGCTCTCCAATCGATGATATCACCCGGCTGAACAGGGATCACCTCTAGCTCGATACCGCGCCGTAGACAACGTTGACGCAACGCGATCACGTTACCACGGTCACCGTAGACATTCATATGATCGGGATAAAGATGAGCCAGGCATAGCGTAAAAGTCATACCGGTGTCTGTTCTGCTTTCATATCCGTACCAAATAATCCCCTTCACCGATCCACGTGTATGTAGTCAATTCTTGCAAACCCATCGGCCCACGGGCGTGCAGGCGGTTGGTTGAGATTGCCACCTCAGCGCCTAATCCAAACTGACCGCCGTCGTTGAAGCGAGTACTGGCATTCACGAACACCGCAGTTGCGTCAACTTCGCGGGTAAAGCGAACCGCGTTGGCCGGATCACCGGTCAAAATCGCTTCAGAATGGCCGCCGTACTGGGCAATATGATCGAGGGCTTCATCAATATCGCCCACGACTTTGATCGCCACGATCAGGGCCAGAAACTCACGGCCAAAATCGGCCGGTTCTGCCGGTCGCAACTGCCAGTTCTCGTGGCCGGGTGCGTCGGCAAGGATAGCAAGTGCTTCTAGATCGCAGCGTAGCTCAACATTGTACTCGGCTAACGTTGCTGCGACCATAGGTAAGAAGACCGGTGCTGCGGCGCGGTGAACGAGCAAGGTGTCGAGCGCATTGCACGCTCCCGGTCGCTGCACTTTGGCGTTGACCACGACCGGCACAGCACGGGCAAAATCGGCGCTTGGCTCGACATAAATATGACTAACCCCCATCCCACCCACGATTACCGGCACCGTCGCGTTCTCGACGCAAAACCGATGAAGGCTAACACCACCGCGAGGGATGATCATATCCACGTAGCGATCAAGCCGTAGCAACTGCCGCACCAATTCGCGGTCGGGATCGGTAATGCTCTGTACGGCAAATATCGGGAGACCGGCTTGTTCTAGTGCTTCGGCAATGACGGTCGTAGTGGCAGCCACGCTGCGCGCAATATCGCTCCCGCCACGGAGGATCACGGCATTACCGGCCTTGAGACACAGCGCAGCAATGTCAACTGTCACGTTGGGCCGTGCCTCGTAAATGGCGCCGATCACGCCGATTGGGACTCGCCGTTTGTACAAGCGCAAACCCGACGGCAATTCACGCCGGTCAAAAATCTCACCTACCGGGTCAGGTAATTCTGCCACCTTCCGGCAATCGTTGGCAATCGCCGCTAGTCGCGCTTCAGTCAACAGCATGCGATCGACAATCGCCGGCGGTGTGCCGGCTCGTTCGGCATCGGCTACGTCGGCCGCGTTTGCTGACAGAATTTCATCTTGGCGGGCCAATAACCCATCGGCAATTGCGTGGAGCGCCGCATTTTTCTGTTCGGTTGACACCTTCGCCAGCGTGCGCGCCGCCGTCTTCGCTCGCCGGCCAATCGTCTCGAGATCAATCATCGTGCGAACCTCCCCGATCCTGTTCATCGTAACGACGCCGTTCTGCCTCTAAATAGCGTCGGGCGCGCTCGAAGCGATCTTCCAGTTCTCCGCGTTGGTACGCTTGCCAGAGTAGCCACACTGCGATTAACACCAGCCCGCCGCCGATAACCATCAACGGTGTGAGCGCAGCCGGAATGGCATTGGCCGTAGCAACAACGACCATTGCCGCCGCTCCTAATCCCAACGCCCACTGCCGCCGCGAGCCGGCTGTGCTGCGCCGAGCCTGTACGACGAGTAGTACACCGATGATTAATGCCACAATTATCCGAATGCTGTCAAGGCTCATCGTGGTGTCCTGTGGTATGCGTCTTTGGCGGCATTGTACCACGCTCTTGGATTACGGCACGATGCTCGATACGCGCGAGATAATGCTTGCAGATTCGCAGAAGGAGGTAGATGTATAGGCTCGTTACACTCACAGGGGTACATCTCACTACACGCCGGATTATTGCCCATCCCGGCACCTCACATTCGTAGAGGCGTCTGTCGCTATGCGTTCGATGGTAAACAACAGCGCGGTATCATCAATTCGCGAAAGTACGCATCTCACCTTTCACTCTCGCCTGCACTCGGCTATCGCTCTCTGTTGAATTCACCTTCCACGAACGCCGCCCAGATTAACAAACCAACGACATGACAGTGCGGCGCTCACCATCCCACGGCCCAACAGCTCCCTTGTCATTTCGAGCGCAGCGAGAAATCTTGCCATCCGATGCACTCCGATGCTCCCCTTTTGTCCTTTCGAGCGGAGCGAGCAATCTGTCAATTCATCGCACTCCGATGCCACCCTTTTGTCCTTTCGAGCGGAGCGAGCAATCTGTCAATTCATCGCACTCCGATGCTCCCCTTTTGTCCTTTCGAGC
>NZ_JBWGQH010000046.1:0-8644 GCF_056331925.1 Chloroflexus sp. | reverse complement strand
CTACGCTCGAAATGACAATGGTGGAGGTGCAAAGACGTAAAGATTGCTCGCTACGCTCGAAATGACAATGGTGGAGGTGTAAAGACGTAAAGATTGCTCGCTACGCGCGCAATGACAATGGTGGAGGGGCAAAGATGTAAAGATTGCTCGCTGCGCTCGCAATGACACTCGGAACAACTCTACTCTTTACTCTTTCTCTCACTTCCTTTACGCTGCAGTATAATTACATATGCCTACTTGACAGTAGCGTAGTGATAGTGTATAGTTGTGAATGAAAATGTTGTAATCAAAACAATGTCCGACACAACTATTACTGCCCGATGCAGGTGTAGAGAACGGGTGCAGATCCTCCATATCTAAAGGGACGCTGCCTCTCAATTCCACGCAGTGACTCGGCTTTATGACCGTTCCCTACTCTGCTCGCTGTGCTTTCCTGCATAGGTAATGAGCAGAAAGGAGGTTACACGCAGACGATCACATTTACCGTAATGCTCGTTGGGATTCTGTTCGCTCATTCGGAACAAATTGTCCCTTCCACAGTACTGCTGTCGGTGTAGACACAGTAAAGGAGTATAGCTGTGAAAGCAATGAAGAGCGCCCTGATCGCTATGTTTCTCGCCGCAGCCATGATGCTTGCGGCATGTGGCGGTGGTCAAACCGCACAACCCACTACTGCCCCAGCGGAACAACCGACTACTGCGCCGGCTGCACAACCGACCACTGCGCCGACGGAGCAGCCGACTACTGTACCTAGTGCCCAACAGGTGACGATTAGGATTTGGCACCAGTGGGATGGCGCCTACTTGACCGCAATCGAGCAAGCGTTCCGTGATTACGAGGCTGCTCATCCGAATGTCAAGATCGACCTCTCGAAGCCGGAAGATGTGAGCAACGCTCTCAATGTGGCCATTCCGGCCGGTGAAGGTCCCGATATTATCGGTTGGGCCAACGACCAGATCGGCCAGCAGGCGCTGGTGGGTAACATTGTCGCGCTCAACGATTATGGGATCACCGAAGACTTCCTGCGCAGCACCTACGAGCCGGCGGCTGTGAATGGCGTCATCTGGCAGGGCAAGATCTGGGCGTTGCCGGAGACGCAGGAAGGTATTGCCTTGATCTACAACAAGGCTGTCGTTGGTGACATGCAGTTGCCGACCAACCTCGATGAGCTGCTGGCAATGGCGAAGGATTTCCGTGCTGCGAACCCCGACAAGACATTTGTCTGCAATCAGGGATTCGGTGGGAACGATGCTTATCACGTAGCTCCGATCTACTTCGGGTATGGCGTGCCAAGCTATGTTGACGATCAGGGTAACGTCTACGTCAATACGCCGGAGATGATCAAGGGCGGTGAGTGGCTGGCCGAGATGAGTAAAGTCTCGTTCAGTGAGCAGAGCTACGATATCTGCAAGGCAGCATTGGCCGAGGGCAAGGCTGCCATGTGGTGGACCGGCCCGTGGGCGATTGCCGGTATCGAGCAGGATGGGGTTGACTACGGTATTCTGCCGTTGGGTAAGCCCTTCGTCGGTATCAAGACCCTGATGCTGACCCGTAACGCGGTTGAGCGTGGCAATGCCGAGGTCGCGTTGGACATTATGAAGTACTTCACCAGTGCCGAGGTGCAGACCAAACTGGCGCTGACCAACAAGACGGTTCCGGCGGCGACGGCTGCACTCAAGAATCCAGAGGTGGCTGCCCTCCCGACATTGGCCGGGTTTGGTGCTGCCCTGAATGCGGGTGTACCGATGGCGAATACGCCTTACGCTTCGGCCCAGTGGGGTCCGGTGGGTGAGGCCAGCGTTGCGATTTGGACCGGTGCGCAAACGCCTGCTGATGCGCTAGCGGCCGCTGCTAAAGCAATTGAAGAAGCCATCATGCAGATGAAGTAGATGCTGGAGGGGGTGAGTAGCGGATACTCACCCCCATGTTTGTATCGTCATCGTTCCTGCGTGCATCAAATCGGGTTGTTGTCGAGGTAACCGCTGGTCGGGCGCCCGGCTACCGACCGATAAGGTTCTGGCTGCTTGCAGAGAGGTAATGCCCATGGTGTCGTGGTCCAAACGCCGCAAGGCGCTCACCGTTCTGCTCTTTACCGGCCCCACGATTATCGGTATTCTGCTGTTTAATATCTATCCCATTCTCCTCAGCGTCTATACGTCGTTTACCAATCGTAATCGGTTTCGGCCAAACCCCGATTGTGAAGTATTTTTGACGGGGATTCTCGATCCATTGTGTTGGCCACAATTTCGCACGTCTGCACCGGTCGGTTTGGGACAGCCGTATCGATTGCAAGACCCGGTCTTTGCTAATTATGTGAACTTGATCGGTAACCTCTTTACTCCAGAAGCGTTGGGAGCAATGGCGGCTATTTTTCTCTGTTTTGTGCCGCTCATTGCAGCAACCTTCATCAACCGTCGCCTGAACCAGATGATGGAGCCGCCGGTGTCAATGTCGGTGGTATGGCTTGGTGCCCTGGTATTGGGTTTTATCTTGGCTGCGGTGGTCAATGTGGCCCAAGCCTACGATACGCTCATGCGCACCGGCGATTTTGTGGTGGTTGTTTTCCGTACCCTCCTTTTCGTGATTGCTCGTGTGCCGTTCAGTTTCTTGCTCGGCCTCACCTTTGCCCTCATTTTGAATAGTGATTATTTACCGGGGCGTACCTTCTTCCGAGTGATGTTGTTTGTGCCGTGGGCAGCTTCATCGCTTGCTATTCTGATGGCGCTGATCTGGCAGTTCTTCTTCCGTGAGCAAGGGACTATCAACCAAGTTTTGGCGCTCTTTGGTATTGCCGGTCCGGCGTGGCTGCGTGATCCGTTGAGTGCGTTTTTGATCGTCGTACTGGTTGATACGTGGTTCTCCTACCCCTTCTTCATGATCGTCATTCTCGGTGCATTGCAAGCCGTACCACGCGATGTCTATGAGGCTGCCGAGCTAGATGGGGCGTCGTGGTGGCAACAGCTTACCCAGATCACGTTACCGCTGATTCGCCCGGCTGTGTTACCGGCAACGGTGCTGACATCCATTACGGCTTTTCAAATGTTCGGCACCGTGTGGGCTATTACCCAAGGTGGGCCGGTGAATGAAGTGGGCCGACCCGGCGCAACCGAGTTTGTGATCGTCTACGCCTACAAGCAGATCTTCCAAACCCAAAATTATGGCAATGCAACGGCTTTCGCTGTGATCCTCTTTATCTTCCTATTCACAGCGACCCTCTATAGCCTGCGGCTGACGCGCATCACGAAAGGGGCCTACGAGTCATGATCCGCAAACCTACTCGACCGGTCTTGGTGTTACAGTACCTCATTTTAATCCTCGGTGTGTTGTTTGCCGTCTATCCGCTCTGGTTTGCCTTTCTTGCTTCAGGCCGTACCGGTGACCGGCTCTACACCCTTAATCTACTCGGCATGTTTTTGCCCACTGAGTGGACGTTCGAGAATTATCGGGCAATGATTTTTGACCGACCACTGTTGACGTGGTTGCGCAATAGCTTGTATGTGGCCGGTGTAACAACGGTTGCCTCACTGGTGATTACGACATCGGCGGCGTTTGCGTTTTCGCGGTTTAAGTTTTATGGGCGGGAGTTTGCTCTGATTTTACTGTTGGCGATCCAGACCTTTCCCGGCGTGTTAAGTTTGGTGGCAGTTGCTCAGTTGCTGACGGCGCTTGGCTTGTACGGTAAGCACGAGGGGTTGATCCTTGCCTATACAACGAGTACGTTGGTCTTTAGTACGTGGAACATGAAGGGGTATTTCGATACCATTCCGATTGAGCTGGAAGAGGCGGCCATGATCGACGGCTGTGGTCCGGTTCAGTCATTTATCCTTATTGCATTACCTTTGGCCCGTCCAGCCTTAGCCGTAACGGCCTTGCTCGGTTTTTTGGCCGGTTGGGGTGATTTTATCTTCGCGTCGGTGTTGGTACCCGCACCTGATACTATGAAGCTGGTGGTGCCCGGTTTGTTCAGTCTGGCAAATAGCCAGAGTGTGCCATGGGGTAATTTTGCTGCCGGTGGTTTGCTTATCATTCTCCCAACGATCATTGTCTTCTTGATGCTCCAGCGGTTCCTCGTATCCGGTTTGACAGTTGGCGGTGTCAAGGGATAGGTATCGGTGAACGCATCGTCTTCGCGTGGCTGGTTGATCGGCGTTATTGTGCTGGCTGCGTTGCTTAGATTATGGGCTGCCCTAACATTACCGCTCGATTTTGATGAGCCGGTCTATGTTGGTGTAGCTCTTGATTATGCGCGCCTCATCCAACAAGGTGACTGGGCAGCGGTGATCGATTATCCCGGCAACCGACAGCATCCGGCACTGTATAAGCTGATCTACGCCGGTGGTGCGCTCATGCTCGGTGATGACGCGAATCAGATTACCGTGCTGATCGTCGCTCGCCTGCTGTCGGTTGTCTTCGGTACCCTGGCCGTAGCCGTACTGGCGACGACTGCCGGGCCGTTGCCGGCCAGCCTATTGGCCGTCCATACGCTGACGATCAAGTACACAGCACAGGCCTACCTCGAAGCGTGGCCGCTGGTGCTCTCGATTGCTGCAGTGGGGGCGTGGGTGCGTGCTGCTCGTCCGGTTGAACAACAGCGGCGATTGTGGTTGAGGCTTGGGGCGATTGGGTGGGGACTGGCAACAGCGGCGAAGATGAATTACGCACTTATCGCTACGCCGGCGATGCTGATGCTACTGGCGACGGCATTGCGCGCCGAACACGAGCGACCGTTTGGCAGGTTGGGTAATGTATGGCGATGGGGTGAAGTGATTGCAGTTGCCCTGCTCACCTTTTGGCTTGCCAACCCGACACTCTGGCACGAGCCATTCACACGCCTCGGCGCGATGGCCGGTTTCTGGCCGGCGTATAGTCGGGGTGATGAAGTGCAGGCTGCCGCTTACCCTTGGTATCAACCGCTCGTGTGGTTGTCAACTGCACCGGCAGTAGGTTGGCACCCAGAAGTCTTCTTATTGCCCGGTCTCGATCCGCTGATCGTAGCGCTTGCCTTGATCGGTGTGCCGGCAGCTTGGCGCGATCCGCAACGTCGTTATCTTGCTGTATGGCTAGTAAGCGGCGTATTGATCTTGTTGTGGTGGCCGGTTAAGTGGCCGCAGTACATCTTGACCCTGATCACGCCCATCGTGCTGTTGGCAACTCCGGTATTGAGCCGGATAGCCGCGTGGTTGCGCGAACAGAATGACTATTGGGGTTGGAGCCATCTGATGCTGTTGCGCCCTCCCCGTTACGCATGGATCGCGTTGGCGTTGCTGGTGGGGTTTATTGCGACGGTCTATGCAACTGCACTCGTGATGGTGACGCTGGGCAGTATTGGGTGGAGTACATTGCATCCGAGTGCCGGTGGCTTGCCATCGGGAGCAATTTATGCCGTTCAACCGTTGCGTGATCGGAGAGTTGCGCTAGGTGGTGATTTTGGGCTGGCAATCTGGCAAGCACCGATGGTGAGCGAAGATCCGCCGCGTTGGACGTATCTGCCGCTCGGTCGAGTGTACGCGCTGGCCGAGACGACGGCCGGTATATGGGTAGCGAGTCGGCAGGGGTTGGCGTTGGTACGATCTGATGACCGATGGGAATGGCAAACGCCTGCACTTGGCGTTCAGCGTGATGTTGTGATTCGCACAGTTGCGAGTGGTACCGATGGTAGGATTTGGCTGGGTACGAGCGTCGGTGGAGCGGTGCGTGGGATTGATGGGCAATGGCAACCGTTACCGCAAGCAGCGCGTGGCGGTATGGTGCTCTCGATTGCCGTCGATCCGGCCGGGGCGGTCTGGTTTGGTGGGATCGGTGTGGTTAGCCGGTATCTGCCGGAACGTGGGGTATGGCAACACTTTGAGCGGGCCGACGGCTTTGCCGGCGCCGGTGTAGCTGATCTCTTGGTCGATCATCGCGGTATCGTGTGGGCTGCGACGCTCGGTGAGGGGGTAGCGCGCTGGGATGGGACACGTTGGGAGTGGTTCACAACCGCCAATCGCCAATTACCGGCGCAAACGATTACTACCATGCTCGAAGCGCGGCCCGGTGAGATTTGGATTGGCGCGGCGCGGCCACTGACGACCGGCGGCTTTTTGTTGCGCTATGATGGGCAACGGTGGCGCAACTTCTTACCCCGCGACTCTGGTTTTACCGGTGCTGAGCCGTTGGCATTGGCGGTTGATCACCGTCAGATGTTGTGGATTGGGACCCGTAATGATGGGGTGTTGTTGTATCAATTGAGTTCAGTCCCGTAATCGAGCACAAGACCACGGGCGTCTGAGCGTGTACAGAGGAAAGAATCACACAATGCCACTTTACCGTCACACCACGATGACCAGCCGTTACGTTGTATCGCGCCCGGTTGATGTATGGCTACCGGAGACCATCGGTGATCGGCGATTACCGGTGATCTATATGCACGACGGTCAGAATCTGTTTGATCCGGCATTACGCGCCGATGGCGAAGTCTGGGCTGTTGATCGAGCTATTGAGCGGCTACAGCAGGAACGAAACTGGCCTGGTGCAATCGTAGTTGGTATCTGGTGTACCGATCAGCGTTGGCGCGAGTACGCACCACAACAACCGTTCAATGCACTACGCCAGACCCGCGGCTGGGAGTGGATTGTCGAGCGAATGGGTGGGGAACCGGTTTCGGATGCTTACCTCGCCTTTCTGGTAGAAGAAGTGAAACCGTGGATCGATATGACCTACCCAACACTGCCCGATCAGTCCAACACGTTCGTTATGGGTTCGAGTATGGGTGGGCTGATCTCGCTGTACGCTCTCTGCCGTTATCCAGATATTTTTCGTGGTGCAGGGTGTTTGTCAACCCATTGGCCGGCAGGCGGAACAATCCTGGTTGATGAACTCGCGGCCCGCTTGCCACCACCGGGTAGACACCGTTTCTATTTCGATTACGGTACAGATGGCCTCGATGCGGAATACGAACCGTTTCAACAGCGTATGGATTCCCACATGGTACGAGTCGGGTATCGTCACGGGCACGACTGGCTGACGCGCAAGTTTCCCGGTGCAACGCACAACGAAGCGGCGTGGCGAGCACGTGTAGCCGATGCAATCGCCTTCGTGATGGATGTGTCAAGCGGTTGATAAGTGATAGCTATCAGCACGGATTGCTTTCCAGTCACTTTGTTTCTGGCGAGTCGGGCATAGCACAAGAGAATGAACCCGATACTCACGCCTTTACGTCGCTGAACTGCACATCGCAGTTGTGCCGGCAAGACAATGGATAGGATCGCTGTGAGTAATGGATGGGTGCAATGTGATGTGATATTCCCGTTATCACCCATCGTTCAGCCGCACAGCCCGTATCCGGTGATTGAAACCTGGGCCAAGGGCGTTATCTCCAATTTGCCGCTTGCTCGTTCAGCCGCACAGCCCGTATCCGGTGATTGCAACACTATTGGCAATTAAAGGCGGATAAAATCGGGAAGGATAACAACAATATAGGTGGCGTCGGAGTGGGACTGGTTACCCTGGGTGGATTGGTAGGAGTAATGATGTTCTGGGCGTCGCGTGAAGAGCAGCCGGTGTATGTTTGGAACGTTGTCTCGCGGTCGGCTACGTTTTTGTCGGCTAATCGATTAGCAATTGCCGATGATCAACGAACCATAATTGTGAGCTTTCCCACCTACCAACTGATCCGTGAATTGCCTGCTGGTGGTTATCTCGCGGCTAGCCCTGACGGTTTGCTACTGACCGTTGGAGCGTGGGGGACGGTTCATCTCTTCGATCCGGAACGTGGTGATCGGATTGGGACACTTGATTGTTGGTCACACGGTGAAAATCTGTATCCGATACATCTTAGCTTTTCTCCTAATGGGTACATCCTTGCTGTGGCCGAATCGCACCACAACCGCGATCCGGTAGTGCAGCTCTGGGATGTCGTTCGTCAAATGCAGATTGGGACGGTGCGGATTGATGAACCAGACGCGACAGTAGTTAAGGCACTTGCATTTTCGCCAGATGGGCGGTTAGTAGTCTCAACCTACTCAGAGGGGGTTTGGTTGGTAAACACCGCACAGCAAACAGTGGTGCGCAAGATCCAAAGCTGGCCGAATGAGTATATTGCACTAAGGCGCGACGGATCGCGCGTTAGTCTTGGTGAAATAGCGCTCGTGCGTACATTTGATACTAACACGTGGCAAGTTATGCACGAGCAACACTTTGATCAACAATCGAAGCCTAGCGGGTCAATAAGTCGGTTGTTTAGTATGCCGGTCGCGATCAGTCCTGATGGGAAATGGTTAGCCACACCAAATCGGATGCCGCCAAGAGATTCGTTTTAGTTCTTTAAGGGGGCCGCCACGGCAGACGATAGTGTTGCGCCGATCGGTTGATAGCGGGCAAGTGCGTGTGCTGAGTGTTTCGCCGAGAACATTAGGAAAACTTTTGTTCAGCCCTGATAGCCGATGGCTGATCGATGTTGGCCTTGGCGAGATTCGGGTATGGCGGGTGGCGAACTGACAGGCGAGGATGGCGCGCGGTACTTGCTATGACCATGCCCGGTGACCCCTCGTGTCATTGCGCGCGTAGCGAGCAATCTTTACGTCTTTGCCCCTCCACCATTGTCATTTCGAGCGTAGCGAGCAATCTTTACGTCTTTGCACCTCCACCATTGTCATTTCGAGCGTAG
>NZ_JBWGQH010000045.1:0-17268 GCF_056331925.1 Chloroflexus sp. | reverse complement strand
CCGACGAGCGACGGGTCGTTTGGTGCGGAGCGTGCCCGTGTGGGCCGTTTTCCGGGTCAACCGCCGTGCGATTGACGGTGAGGAGTATAGCAAGGCTTGCCCGTTTTGTCAAGCGAGAAAACTATCGAGATGCAAAAACGCCTTTTTTGGCTTAATAATGAGCTAAAAACGACTTACAAGCAACCGATGTCAGCCCAACACGACTCCGACATTTTCAAAGCACTTTGATTACAGATAGTATTCGACCTCTTTACATCTCATGCTATAATATAAAGCAACGCCACCACTGTGAAGAAAATCACCAACGGATCGCGCGAGTCTGCGCCAAGTGAAAGCGTAGGAGAAAGTGAAAGAGTTCTTCCGCCTCAGCCGCAAAGGATTTACCGGGCGCGACGATATAGATAGCGCCCAAATCCCAGACGATTTGTGGGTGAAGTGCAGCGCATGTCGTGAGCTGATCTACAAGAAGCAGCTTAACGACAATCTGAAGGTTTGTCCGAAATGTGGGCACCATATGCGGATGAGTGCCCACGAGTGGATTGGTCTGCTCGATGTCGGTTCATTCCGGGAAATGGATTCCAACCTGCTACCAACCGACCCGCTCGGCTTCGTCGCTGCCGATGAGAGCTACGCCACCAAGTTAGCTAAAACGCAGCAGCGCACCGGTATGACCGATGCAGTGATCTCCGGTGTCGGTGCTATCAGTGGTATCCGGCTCTGCATCGCTGTGGCCGATTTCTCGTTTATGGGTGCCTCGATGGGTAGCGTCTACGGTGAGAAAATGGCCCGTGCTGCCGAACGTGCAGCCGAACTAGGCGTACCGCTGTTGACGATCAATACCTCGGGTGGCGCGCGCCAGCAAGAAGGTGTGATCGGCTTGATGCAAATGGCAAAGATCACAATGGCACTTACTCGCCTTGCCGAAGCCGGTCAGCCTCATATTGCTCTGCTGGTCGATCCGTGCTACGGTGGTGTGACCGCCTCGTATCCCTCGGTAGCCGATATTATTATCGCCGAACCGGGTGCCAACATCGGTTTTGCCGGTAAGCGGTTGATCGAGCAGATTATGCGACAAAAGCTGCCGGCCGGTTTTCAGACCGCCGAGTTTATGCTGGAACACGGTATGATCGATATGGTGGTGCCACGGAGTGAGATGCGGGAAACGCTCGCTCGCATTCTAAAGCTCTATCAACAGCGACAAGCACCGGCGGCAAAAGCTGATCTTGCAGCACGACGTGCAACATTGCCGCAACCGATTATGTAGTATCACGCGAGGAACGGTTATGGAAGAGACTCCGCAGCAGGAAACTATCACACCGTGGGATCGCGTGCAGTTGGCGCGCCACCCACAACGTCCACATACGCTCGATTATATCGCTACCCTCTGTGAGGATTTTGTCGAGCTTCACGGTGATCGTCGCTTTGGTGATGACCCGGCAATCGTGGGTGGTATGGCGACATTTGCCGGCCAAACGGTGATGGTCATCGGCCATCAGAAGGGGAACGATACCCGCGAGAATATGCGGCGCAATTTTGGTATGCCGCATCCTGAAGGGTACCGCAAGGCACAACGGTTGATGCGTCACGCCGAGAAGTTTGGTATGCCGGTGATATGCTTTGTCGACACACCCGCCGCCGATCCTACCAAGGGATCGGAAGAACGTGGTCAAGCAAATGCTATCGCCGAAAGCATTATGCTGATGACAACGCTGCGGGTACCGAGTATTGCTGTCGTTATCGGCGAGGGCGGTAGCGGTGGAGCATTAGCCATTAGCGTTGCTGACCGGATTCTGATGCAGGAAAATTCGATCTATTCCGTGGCGCCACCGGAGGCAGCGGCTTCTATCTTGTGGCGTGACGCTGCGAAAGCACCGGAAGCGGCCAAGGCGCTAAAATTGACGGCAGCCGATCTCTATGCGCTTCGGATTATCGATGAGGTAATCCCTGAACCACCCGGTGGTGCCCATGCCGACCGTCTTACGGCAATTACCACCGTCGGTGAGCGGCTACGTTCCCATCTCACCGATTTGCAACAGCGTGACCTCGACACCCTTCTGCGTGAACGCTACCAGAAGTATCGTTCGATGGGGCAATTTCAAGAACAGCAGATGGATTTCTTCGCCCGGCGATAGTCTGGGTTTCGGAAAGCTCAGAGGAGAGGTGTTGCGAGGCAACACCTCTCCTTTTTTTGGCGGTACGTCACTATATGTACGCACGCATGAGGAGTACTACCCCTATTTTTAGTACTATATGACTATTCGCATCATGATGACTTTTTATTCATCAAGTGTTACAGTACGGGAGGCGAGCAACGGTCATAGCTAATCGCACAACCAGACACGTTCTATGCACCAAACACTACGTCTCGCACTGATAGGCCTCCTGATAATTAGCTCGTTTCTCTTCATCCCAACTCAAGCGGCAACACCCCTGAGCTGCCCTGCCGATCGGTCGCACCTCATTGAACGTTTTGGTGGTCGTTGGTTTTTGGTAGGTGCCAATGTACCGTGGCTTAATGGTGGCTTTGGTGCCGATTTCGCAACCGTCGAGGAATGGAACCAACACACCTACGATCCAAACGCAACTCGGATCATGTTTCGCACGTTACGCCAGCAAGGGGCTAATACCGTGCGTTGGTGGCTGTTTGCCGATGGTCGTGGGGCACCTGAGTTTAATACTAACAGCGGCGGTGCTGTGACCGGTCTTGATGCCGATTTCTTACCCGCTCTTGCCAGCGCGATTCAGATTGCTGCCGAAGAGGATGTGTATCTCGTATTCAATCTCTGGAGCTTTGACATGCTTATGGCAGACTCGACGGTATCTGGACGAGGCGAGCATGCAGGCGGTCATCGCGATCTCATCGTCGATCCGGTTAAACGAGCTTCATTTATCAATAATGCACTGCTGCCGATGCTACGCTATTCGGTTGACAGCAGCGGTTATACCATCGGCACTCATCCGAATGTGTTGGCCTGGGACATTTTTAATGAGCCGGAGTTTGGGATCAATGAGCCACCGCACTTCACACCGGCTCATAACGTCACCCAACCGGTAACGCTAACCCAAATGCAACAGTTCATTGCCGAGATCTCCGGCGCGATCCACCGTAATTCCAATCAATTAACGACCGTAGGTAGTGCTTCGATGAAGTGGAATAGCACCGGTGCACTCGGTGCTGTCGGTAATTTCTGGAATGATACCGCCCTCACTGCCTACGATCCACAAGGCTATCTCGATTTTTACCAAATTCATTATTACGGCTGGATGAACGGTGATGAGACATACTGGAGCTATTCACCGCTGTTCAACGATTGGTACGAAGGTCGTTTTGACAAACCGATGGTGATCGGTGAAGTACCGGCCAATGCCAGTGGCACCAACCGTACCCCTACCCAATTACTAGCTGAACTACGCTCTAATTGTTATGCCGGAGTATGGGTATGGCCCTATTTCAACGTGAACGATGGCACCGGCGAGTGGTCGAATGCCGCGAGTGCAGTACAAGCTATCGCCAATGCGGTCCCGGCTGAAGTGCGGATTACTGCTAATACGCTCTCGCCACGGGTCTACATTCCGCTGGCATTACGCTAACAACCGTAACTTTTTGGCTATCGGTAACGACATGATGAATGGAAACACCATAGTGTGGCCGTCAATCCTCCCCCTCGGCGACACTATGGGTTTCCGTAGTCGGCAGCGACGCCTTCAGACCAACTCTCCCCTGGGTCTGAAGGCATTGTTGCGCGAGAAATAGGGAGGCATCAATGCAACAACGGATTTTGCTCGTCTCCTTGAGTCTGATTTTAGTGAGTAGCTTGATCTGGCTTGGCCGACAACCATCCCCGGTGGCCGTTGCCAATGCTGGCACTCGCCAGTTTATCCCTTTGATCATGAAACCGTCAATCTTCACCGAGACGTTTACCGGCGAGCCATCACAACCACAAAGCTGGAACCCGCCTAATTGGGATGTGACGATACATTCGCGTGATGTCAATACATGGTATCAACTCGAACCAATGCCTGCCGAGCACGGTACCGATTGTACGCCACCACCTGCTTTGCGTTCGATCAGTAGCTACGAGGAGGCAGTATACGTCTGCCGCAATCACCTGATGACGGCTATCAAAGCAAGCGGTTATGGCGTGATCTACCTGACCCCCAACCATATGGTCGATTTTAGCGGTGGGACGGCTACCATTCGCTTTGATGTGTCCACGCTCCGTACTAGTCTGCGCGATTGGATCGATCTTTGGATCAGTCCGTACAACGATCATCTTCAACTCCCGCTCGATATGACAGTCGATTTGAGTGGGCCACCACGCAACGCTGTCCAAATACGAATGGATCTGAGTGGGAACTTCTTTGATGCGGTGATCTACCGCAACTTCCAGCCAACTGTCATCGATGGGACACCGATCCCGTATGACCGTTTTCTCACCCCAAGCTCAACCCGACGTGACACGTTTGAATTACAAATTTCGCGGACCCACATCAAGTTCGGGATACCAGCTTACAACTTCTACTGGATCGATACGCGCATCGCCGATCTCGGATGGGATCAAGGGGTCGTGCAGTTTGGTCATCACTCGTACAATCCATTGAAAGATTGTGCAACCTGCCGCGCTGGGACGTGGCACTGGGACAATGTAACGATCACTCCGACCCGACCGTTTACGATGATCGCTGCAGACCGACGCTACGTTGATCGCGCCAGTCCGGTTGTCACACTTGCAGCACCTGCACCGGCCAACGCTCGCCTCCGCTTCACCGGCATCGGACCTAATTTACAAGTTCGGTTCGATAACGGCACTTGGCAAGCAGCTCAAGTACAAGCCCATGACACCCGTTACTTTAAAGACGAACATTTCCGCAGTTACTGGATGCCCATTCCGGCCGGTGTCACTCGCATCGAGTTTCGGGGCGATAGGTGGTGGGGCGCTGACTGGCACGTCCGGGAAATCAGCGTATGGGCGTTACCGTGAGGACTCATCGTAGTAAGGCTTAGGAAAGCACAGACCAGTTGTCACGTTTGCAGCCTGCGCCAACAGTTTGGCGACACGTGTTGCATTCTGCACCGCATCAAAATAACGTTCGGCGTGATGTCTAGCGGCTTGCGCCATCTGCCATCGGGTATCGGGTTGCTCTCCCAAGAGGCGTAGACGGGCGGCAAGAGCCGTCGGATCATTGGGAGGCACCAGAAAGCCATTCACCCCATCACGCACAATATCAGGAAGGCCACCAACCGGGGTTGCAATGACCGGCACCCCACAAGCGATCGCTTCAAGGGCAGCAATCCCAAACGCCTCCGCTTGGGTTGGGAAGACGAAGACGTCGGCTTGACGGTATAACTCGATTAAACGTGGCGAATTGGGGGTAAGATCGCGATAAACATACACACCGGCAGTTGGTTCGATTGGGCTGCGGGTAACCAGATGCACCTCAATCGGGATGGGAAGCTGCTGTATGGCCGCTAGCAGGGTTGGTCCACCTTTCCGATAAAAATCGCCACCGACGAACAGCACGCGCAAAGGGCCGGGCATTCGATCACGTGCCGGCTGCCAACGGGACAAATCGATACCGGGCGGAATAACCTCAATCCGATCGGGATGCACTCCATACTCACGGATCAGTGAGTCACGTACCCAGTGCGACCACGGTAATACCCACGCTGCACGCTGAAAGAGCCGCCGATTCAGCCAATGCTTTACAGACGACTCTATCCCCGGTCGATCGGCACGATGATGGTAGAAACTTGCCATTTCATCGTACTGACGAGGAGTAATATCGGTTGCTATCAGATACGGACGCCGCTGCACGATCCCTCCGGCAATGGCGGCAGGTGCTTGCGTATTAAAGAGGGCTACATCATACTCTGCCTGACGCAATGCCTGTCGTACCTGCTGCCGACCACGCAATATCCCTCGCACTGTCTTCGGTAGGGGTAGTCGTTCAATCAAGCCACCGGCTTGATAGTATGTTATCTCAGCCCATTGAGCTTGCACCTGCGGCTGGCGCGCGAATCCAAATCGCAGATTTTCGGCATATGTGCGATGGCCAAGATGTTGTTCGAGAATGAAGAGTACACGGATCATGCATCACCGCTTTCTGAGTTTTTCACACCAACCAACAACCGATACGACGCAATGATACCTGCTATCGCTTGTCCGTTAACCAGCGACCGACTCGGTAACACCTTCACGTTCGGTTGGTGTTTCATTGATCTTCACCACGCGGGCCGGAATGCCTACCACCGTTGCCCCGGATGGTACATCGCGCGTCACCACGGCATTGGCACCAATCCGCGCCCGATCACCCACCGTAATGCCGCCTAACACCCGCGCACCAGCACCGATAAACACCTCATCACCGATGATCGGAAAGGCCCATTCGTTGCGCATCCCAATGGTGACCGCCGCTACAATCGTGCAATTCCGACCGATACGTTGCGGCGCTATCACCGTCCCAATCGGATGCGCAATGTACAACCCACCACCGATGTCAGCTCCGACAACAATCTCAAGACCGTAACGCCGGTAGATCCGCCGTTGGATATAGCCAGGGAGAAAGGGAATACCACGCTGCTTACACCATGACCCCAAACGAAACCAGAACATCGCCCGTAACGGCAAATGGCGAAAGAGCAGCACAATGACTTGACGTAGTGTGAGTGGTTCGGTACTGATCTGGCCTGGCACGACCCAACGGCGTGCATCTTGCAGAAAAAGTTCCCACATCGGCGGCTCCTCTCAGAGTTGTGTTGCTTCAACGATGGTCGGCATTGCAAAGAACCGGTCGCGTCCGCCCAATTCGTCGGCCACTCCTTGGTAGTAACGCAAATTAAAGATCGCGCTGTAGATGGGACGGCTCCCTCGCTCACCGAATAGCCGATGCGCTAGTAGCGCCAGCCGGGGTAAGATGATCAGTACAAGAGCACTCGCCCGTGGACGGTCGAGCAAAACCCACACTAACCAACGGGTTAGTTGATTACGCTGCGCAAATTCTCGACGCACAAAACCGAGCAGATCAACCTGCTGTTCACGGCCAAAGATGATGTCATTTCGTCCGTATGCGTAGGGTGTTGCCAACCACGACGTAAAGCTCCGATCGGCATAGTGATAACCGACGGCCTGCGGTGCAAAGACAAATTCAACACCAAGCTTATTGAGCCGATACGCCAACTCAATATCTTCGGCACGCCGAAACCGTTCATCAAAGCCACCCGCTGCCAATACCAACTGCCGGGCCAACGAAGTGTTCCCGGTGTAGAATTGCCGGGCCGTTGCCGGCCAGATTCCGCTCGTCATTGCACGATACTGCTTTTCCAGCATCGCCTGCTCCCACGCTACCCACGGTGACAAGCGGGCATCAGGCGGGGTCAGCATCGGTCCAAGCACTACCCGCTGCTCACGTTCATTGTGCAGCCGCATGTGTTCAGCAATAAGATTGGGAGCCGGAACCACATCATCGTCGAGGAACAAAATGATCGGGCCACGAGCCGCTGCAATCCCCCGATTGCGCGCTGCTGCCGGCCCGGCGTTGGCTTGCTGAATAAAGTGCAAGTGAAATGACGTTTGGGCGTGTTGGCAGAACGCAACAGTACCATCGGTCGATCCATCAGAGACGATCACAACCTCAAAAGACGAATGGGGGTACGTCTGCTTGCCAAGCGCTGTTAACACTCGCTGTAGACGATCACAGCGGTTGTAGGTAGGAATGACAACACTGACCGTTGGGAATTGATCCTTCATACTCGTTACAAATGACGAATCACACGTGCCGGCACGCCGGCAGCAAGCGAACGCGGGGGAATACTCTTGGTCACAACACTCCCGGCTCCAACCACACTCCCCGCCCCAATCGTTACTCCACTCAGCACTGTCACCCGTCCGCCTAACCATACATTCTCTTCGAGAACAATCGGCGCTGAGGGCGGTCGTTCTTGGCGATGTTCCGGTTCGAGGCGGTGAAAATCATTATCCATAATCATCGCGTAAGTACCGATATTACAGCGAGGACCAATCCGTACCAGCTCAGTCGCGGCAATAGAACACCCATAATTGATGAATGTCCCTGCTCCAATCTCCAAACAGGCTCCGGGAGCAACGGCTAGTTCTAGCGGCACGACGGTCGAAACCAGCCGCGCACGCTCACCGATAACTAAACGTCCGCCTTTATGTACCACCGGTCGCCCCCACAACCGAACTCTTGGCCCCAATTCAGCGCCGCGCAGATACCACCGCGCTCGTAATACGGCTAGAATGTCGCTGACAATATCGGTAAGAGGACGTGATGGCATGACCTGTTGCTCCCTTACGCTATCACCATCATAGTAGCTCATCGAGATGAACAGGTTCTAAACAAAATAGACATGTGAGCTAACAGTTTCGTTGCGCATTTTAGTTTCGTTTAGCGAGTTGCACAGGCACATGGTGCTCGACCAAGCAACGAACAGCATAAACCGACACTATCGTAACATGGAGATGCCCTTTCAAACTAGAGCAGGATTTCCTCACTCTTATGCCTTATACTTTGCTACCGGTATATCTCATTCGTCAGCTTAGTCGTTAGCGTTCCCCTCCGCTCTAGCAACCAGCAACACTTCAGCGGCACGCGCTGCATCGCGCATCTGGCGCAATTGCGCACCGCTGACGAACCCTTCGTCCGGCGACAACCGGAATCCGTCCCAAAACCCACGTAACCGCTGGCGCGCGAAGAACAACTCGCGTCGGTCGCCGCGTAATGCTTTTGGAATCGCTTTGAAGGTAAGCTTGACTTCGCGAGCTAAAAACCATGCACCGGCAAATAGGTCGCCACGACGAGTGAAACGACCAAAATTACCACCATTACCGTATTGATAGCGAGCAAAGAGCGCTTCAGCCTCATCTCGCGAGCGGAAACCGTGTGTATGCACCACTTCAATATGAGGACAGATTTTATATCGCGCACCACTGCGCACAATGCGCCAACACAAATCGGTATCGTCGGAGGCGCGCAACCGGCTACCGGGGCCGCAAAATTCATCGTAGCCACCGATGCGATCCAAAAGACGCCGACGCATACTGAAATTTGCACCCGAAGCGTGCAAGGGAAAGCGCCACCGTGACAGATACGGCCATGCCTCAAATTCGGGTGTATAGCCGGTATCTGGATCATACGGCGGTGCGGTGAGGCGTCCGGCAATAAAATCGAGTTCTGGATCGGCGCTAAACTCAGCCACGATCTGTTCAAGCCAATCAGGTCGCACTTCGATATCATCATCGATCAAAGCTATAATCTCGCCCTGACTGGCTGCGATACCTACATTGCGTGAGCTAGCCGCCCCAAAACCGGGCCGCCGATTGAACAGATAGTGAAAACGTGGATCGGTATGGAACGGCGCTGTTATTTGCAAACTTGCATTGTCGGGACTTTGATCAACAACGAAGAGTTCAAAGTTCTGATAGGTACTGCGAAAGACACTCTGGACCGCGTCAAATAACGCTTGCGGGCGTTGCTTGGTAGGAACGATAATTGATACAAGCATGGTAGTCTCGCTATTTACAACGACTGCTCGACAACGGCAGATCGCGTAGCGCGCTGATAGACCAAGTGTTCAGGATCAATGGGAACGGCCAACCCACGTACACAACCGCGGATCAGAGCAATGAGCCGACCTAAGCCACGTGGGCGGCGAAGGCGCAGTAGGGGCCGCAGCGGCTCGATGAATGCCGGAACGAGTAACTCGTACAACAACACGATACCTGCTCGCCAATAACCGGCCTTCAGCGGCTTGATATATGCCGCACCTAGCCCTTCCCAATCACGTGTAGCCAACTCGCGTGCTTCGGACCATGTGCGAAAACCGTCGTGAATCACATACGTAGCAGGCGTTTCAACTACATACCAACCATGCACAATCGCCCGCAAGGCAAGATCGGCATCCTCCGCAGAAGGGAATCGCCCGCCTGCTCCTAAGGACTCGTCGAAGCCACCCATGGCGAGGACCAGATCGCGCCGTACAGCCATCCCGGCACCGATTCCCCGCGCACGACATTTGGCCCAAAAGGTACGCACAACTGCCCGTTGGCGACGTTGATAGGCCGGGATGAAACCGGCCGACTCATCATGCGGTCCCGGCACAACATTGCAGAACACGACGGCTGCGCGTGGCTCGCGCGTCAGTTCAGACTCGATGCTCTGTAACCAAGTAGACGGTACGCGGCAATCGTCATCGGTGAAGGCGACAAATGGAGACCGGGCGAGTTGCAGTCCAATGTTGCGCGCTATGCCCAACCCTTGTGTGGGCGACGCCACATACCGTAAGCGTGGATCGGCTTGAAAACGCTGAAGCGCGTTCGCGGTAACCGTATCAGTACTCTGATCGACCACGATCAGCTCAAACGATGGATGATCGTTGCGTAAGATGCTCGTGGCTGCACTGACAACACGTTCACCCCGATTACGAGTACAAATAACAGCACTTATCGTTGGTAAGCTCATCTCCCCCCCTTACCACTTAACATCAAAACCCTCGGTGTTCGGCACGCGAGATGATGACCGGTATGCCGGCAAACCTAACAGTTCTGGCACCGTAACAATCTCGTAACCTTCACTACGTAGCCAAGGAGTCAGCAAGCGTACCGCTCGTGCTGTCTCCGTTTTCTCCCACCGTATCTGGTTCGACACCGAATCGTGCATTAAGATGATCGAACCGGGTTTGACTAAGGGCTTGATTTGAGCTACCAAGTGCTCGGCCGGAACTTCCGGCACCTTCCAATCGTCGGGGTAAATATCCCACCCAATCACAGCATACCCACGTTGCCGAAGACGTTGACCTTCCCACGGTGTTAGCCATCCCCACGGCGGACGGTAGAGATGGGGCCGACACCCGATCACTTGGGCAATTGCGTCGTCTGCTGCATCAATATGCTCACCACCACGCAGGAGCAAGCCGGCTTTGCGGCTATGCATCATCGAATGGTTGCCGATGACATGCCCCTCGGTAAACGCACGTTGCACCACATCAGGATGCCACTGCACACTCAATCCAACACAAAAGAATGTCGCTTTTACGCCTAATTCACCGAGCGTATCGAGTAATTGTTCGGTACACGGTTTGCCTGGCCCATCATCGAACGTAAACGCAACAGCTCGCCGTGTACGCGGCCCTTGATTGTAATAGTAGCCAAAGCCGCCATAGGGCGGACTGAGGATCAGATTGCCTATCTGATCGACAACCCGCGTTACCGCTGTTTTCAGACTCATCGTGTTCCTCCCCCTACGAACACGGTGCCTAGACCGCCGATGACACGGTTGTATCGTTTGAAATAGCTTGCCTACGCTGGAACAGTCTCCGATAAAGATGAGCACCCAACAACGCACGTAATGCCATCGCTACCGTACCCTTTTGGAAGAGAGTCTCCCCTGGGCTGACTTGTAAACCCACCCGGAAGAACTGCCAGCCTAGCCGCACGTTGCCGCTAAAGACGGCATCGGCTGCAAACGAGATCAATGCCCGCTGTCGCGCTTTGCGGTAGAGCCATCGCTGTCGCTGCCGTTCCTCAGCCGGCATAAGACTAAACGTCCAATCAAAAATACGGAACAGTTCGAGGATCGCATTGCGTAGTGCGGCAGGATTTTTCGACATACTCGATGGGTGGCGACGGTAAGCGTACAGCATCTCGTCGACATAGGCGACATCGCCAAAATGGCACAAGCCTAACCACATCTGTGCATCAAGCGACCAAATCAGGGTAGGATCGTAGCCTCCGATGGCTTCATAGGCGCTCTTGCGAATCATAGTACCGCTATGCTGCGGATACCCCTTGAGTAAGAAATCAGCAAAGACGTCACGACCATCACGAATATAGCTATGATCAGCAGCACGACTGACAAAGTTGAGCGTCCATTCATTGGCGTATAGCCCGTAGGCACTAAACACCATGACAACCTGCGGGTTCTGTTCAAGAATGGCAACCTGTTGGGCGAAAGCATGCTGCGATACTACCCAATCGTCTGCCGAGATAACGCTAAGATACCGACCACGTGATTCCTGCATCCCTTCGATTAACGAGGCAACGAAGCCCTTATTCTGTTCGTGATGGATCAAACGTACCCGTGGATCGTGTAAGTACGGCTCGATCACTGCCAACGAGTTATCGGTTGAACAATCGTTGATCAGAATAAGCTCGAAATCGCGAAAGCTCTGTTGCAAAATCGAGTCGAGACAATTGGGCAGATAATAGGCATAGTTGTAATTCAACACTGTCACCGATAATAGCGGGGCCGTTGTTGTTTGCATGACCACCTCCTTATCATCAGTGCGTACAGGCCGCCGCCAATGTCGCGACGATATAGTCTTGATCTTCATCGGTCATTTGCGGATACAGTGGCAGAATAATGCTGCGATCTTGCCCATACTCTGACCACGGCAGATGATAGCCCTCAGAGCGGTGGTAAGGTCGCTCGCGATGCGCACACATGATCCCGCGCCGGGTGGCAATCCCGTGATCGAGCATATATTGCATCACCGCACGCTGGTCGCACCATTCCGGCAGATAAATGGAGAAGCTTTGCCAATTGGTACGGGCATACGGCGGTTCGACCGGCACACCAACTCCCGGAATAGTTTGGAGTAGCTCGACATAACGGGCCGCCAATCGTCGGCGGATCGGCACGATCTCTGCCAAACGCCGCAATTGTTCACGTCCGACTGCCGCCTGAATATCTGTCATGCGGTAGTTGTAGCCAACAACGTTGTATTCTTCAAAAATCACGCGATTGGCGAGATGACGTACCCGATCGTTGACACTCATCCCATGCTGGCGCAAGAGTCGAAACAGCTCGGCATACTCGGGATTATTGGTGGTGAGCATACCACCATCGCCGGTACTTAACACTTTGCGTGGATGGAACGAGAAACAGGCGATTACTCCGTGCGGCTTGCCGATCTTTTCCCACTGCCCCTGCCAGAAGATTTCGCTCCCGATAGCACAAGCCGCATCCTCAATAACCGGCAAACCGTGCGTTTGGGCGATCGTAGTAATCTGCGCCAAATCGGCCGGCATTCCCATCTGATGCACCGTCAGGATCGCTTTGGTACGCGGCGTGATAGCGGCCTCGATTAACGACGGATCCATGTTGTGCGTTTGCGGATCGACATCGACAAACACCGGCTCAGCACCGCAATAACGCACACTGTTGGCCGTTGCAATGTATGAATGACTGACGGTAATCACTTCATCACCGGGACCGATTCCAACCGCTAACAAGGCTAGATGCAGCGCAGTGGTGCAATTCGAGACGGCTACCGCATATTGAGCACCGGTGTAAGCGGCGAACTCTTGCTCGAATGCAGCCACCTCTGGCCCTTGCGTGATCCAACCCGACAAAATGACACGCTGCGCTGCTTCCGCCTCGGCAGAACCCATCACCGGCCTGGTCAGTGGGATGTGGCGTTTCACTGTTGCTGTCATGGCCACGTAATCTCCTCTTTTTTCCAGTTGTGAACCCGCTCTTCGGCCAGCAAATCCTCAACGGCAACCCCACGTGACAGGTACCATTCATGCAAACGCCGTAACCCTTCGTGTAATGAGATGGTCGGTGTAAAGCCGAGTACCTGTTGCGCACGTGAACTGTCAGCGTACAAGCGCAACACGTCACCCGGTCGTGGTTCATCGTGTACTATCGGTGTCTCCGGGTTACCCACAACGGCAGCCACGGTGCGACCCAGCTCGTTGATCGAGATTTCACGGCCCTGTCCAACATTAAACGTGCCTCCAATCGCCATTTCGACCATTCCGGCCAGCATAATACCCCGTGCAGTATCGCTAACGAAGGTAAAATCACGGGTCTGGGTGCCATCACCGAAGATGACCATCGGCTTGCCGACCATCGCCCGTAACATAAACTTTGGGATCACCTCACCGCTATCGCCTTCGTGATGGCTACGCGGCCCGAAGCTATTAAACGGACGCACCACGACGGTCGGGTAGCGATAGCTTTCCCAAAAGGCACGAGTATAACACTCACCGGCTAACTTACCTCCGCCGTAGACGGTCATCGGAAACGTCGGATGCTCTTCGGTCATCGGTACCCAGCGCGCAGTGCCGTATACTTCTGAACTTGACACATACACAAAGCGCGGCACGTCGGCACGACGCGCTAAGTCGAGCAACGTAAGTGTGCCGGTTGCATTGACATCGTGGTTCTCGAACGGATCGTGCAAGCTGTGACGCACGCCAAGACAGGCTAAGTGATAAACTATCTCGACTCCGCGTAGCAGGCGGGTCATAGCATCGCGATCACGTATATCAACGACGACCAATTCCACATCGGCATCGCGCACGTGGGCAAGATTGTCGCGTTTCCCGTTGACCAAATTATCAACCACGATAACCCGATGGCCGGCAGCGGCCAATTGTGTCACCAGTTCACTCCCGATAAAGCCGGCGCCACCGGTGACCAAGATGCGTTTTGTTGTCATAGGTTATCCTTCAGGTACACGTTATCGGTTGGTTGTTCCATACTCAACTGCAAAGATCGACTGCATCCAACCCTGCATCGCGTTTGCCACGACCTGTTGCTGTTCTACAGTCAGTTCGGGGAAGATCGGAAGCGAGAGAACTTCAGCCGCAGCAGATTCGGCGTGCGGAAAATCACCCGACCGATAGCCTAACTCGGCGAACGCTTTTTGCAAATGTACCGGGATCGGATAATGAATGCCGGTACTCACGCCATGCTCGTGCAAATACGCTTGTAACTCATCACGACGCGGATCGCGGATTGCATATATGTGATAGACGTGACGCCGGTCAGGGAGGGCAATCGGTGTACGCACCCCCAATGGAGCTAACAGCGCATCGTAGCGGGCCGCAGCCGCGCGGCGTAGCTCTGTCCACTGTTCGATATAGCGCATCTTGACCCGCAAAATCGCGCCCTGTATTCCCTCCAGGCGGTAGTTGAAGCCTTTAAGATCGTGATAGTAGCGTCGCTCAGCACCCCAATCACGGAGCATACGCACGGTGCGGGCCAGTTCGGGGTGATTGGTCGTTACTGCTCCACCTTCACCATACGCGCCGAGGTTTTTGCCCGGATAAAAGCTGAAGCAACCTAGATCGCCGATGCTACCAACCCGTCGACCTTTGTATTCGGCCCCGTGTGCCTGAGCTGCATCTTCAATCACGACCAGCCCATGCTTGCGCGCAATCGCCATAATTGCATCCATCTCGGCGGGCTGACCGTACAAATGCACCGGAATAATGGCCTTGGTCCGTGGTGTAATCGCCGCTTCGATCTGAGCCGGATCAATCGTGAAGGTTACCGGATCAATATCGACAAACACCGGGCGCGCACCGGTATAATCAATGGCCGAAACGGTGGCGATAAAGGTATGTGGGGTTGTAATGACCTCATCACCGCGCCCAACCCCCGCCGCCAGCAACGCTACATGCAGCGCGCTGGTACCCGAATTTACACCTATTGCATATTGGCATTGGGTATAGGCGGCAAATATCTCTTCAAATGCTGCCACCTCTTTTCCCAATACGAATTGGGTACTCACCAGTGTATCGAGAACGGCTCGATCAATCTCTTCTTTGATCGAGAGATATTGGGCTTTCAGATCAACGAACGGGATCATAAATACTCCTTTACACGGTTAAAGGCGCAGTGCAATCACAACTACATACCGGACAGTTCCACCGGCTGACCACGATTCGCCATCGAATACGAAGCTGCCTCCAAAATGCGGATGACACGCAGGCCGGCATAGCCATCCGAGAGCGGTCGGCGCCCATTACGCACACAATCCACGAAATGTTCAGCTTCGATCTTAAGGGCCTCGACATTGTCGAGCCGCGGTGCCCACATATCGCCGGTGCGGTAGCCAACATGACGCTGGTAGACAGCATCTTCACTTTCGCTGATAATGATGCCTTTGTCGTACACCTTCACCTTCTCACTCATCTCAATGTCGTCATAGACAATCATCTTTTCCGATCCACCAATGAGGGTTTGGCGGATCTTCACCGGCGCCATCCAATTGACATGAAAATGAGCAATGAGGTTGTTGGCAAAATAGCAGGTGAGATAGGCCATATTTTCTGGCTTACCCAACACATGCGCCATACCGGTCGCTGCGATCATCGTTGGGCTGGCCCCAACCAGATAGTCCATAATCGAGAGATCATGGACTGCTAAATCCCACAATACGTTCACATCATTTTGGAAAAGCCCAAGATTGACCCGCACCGAGTCGTAGTAGTAGAGTGTGCCAAGCGTACCGCTATCGATCAATTCTTTAATCTTGCGCACGGCACTGGTATAGATAAATGTATGATCAACCATTAATGTCAACCCACGACTCTCGGCTTCTTTAATTAACCGCTCGGCTTGGGCGACAGTTGACGTGAACGGTTTCTCGACCAGCACGTGTTTGCCGGCCTGTAAGGCCATGAGGGCTAGCTCGAAGTGTGACGACACTGGTGTCGCTACCACTACCGCATCAAGAGCAGGATGTTTCAGCATATCGATGACATCAGCGTAGGTCTTCACCGACGGGTAGACTTGCTCGACCAATGCACGACGCTCGGCCCGTTGGTCACAAACAGCAACCACTCGTGCGCCGGCAACTTGGGCAAAGTTACGCACAAGATTAGGCCCCCAGTAGCCATATCCGATAACACCAATGCCGATCATACCGATTCCTAACTTTGTCAGATTCAGGATGAAAATGAAGCCTGGTGCACATCCGCTTCGTCTCGATTGTACGCACTGATCATGATGTTTAGGTGAATAGAGGAAGAGTAGATATGAGATGTTCGTTACATATTTTGATATGTCAGATTTTGAGTAACTGCCTACCCATTTTCCGGGAAATGAGTTAACCTATCGCCATGGTCGAGAATCTGCTGGAAATCGACGCCCTGCTCAAGCGATTGACTTCGCTGGAAGCCGAAATTGCCCGCCTGCAAGCCGCGAATGCTTGTCTGCAGGCGGAGAATAGCCGCTTGCAAGCCGCGAATGCCGAATTGCGGCGTCAGCTGGAGCTGAACAGCGGAAACAGCCACAAGCTGCCGAGCAGCGATGGGTATCGAAAGAAGCGAGTGCAGCCGGCCTTGCCCAAGGGCGAGCAGCGGGCGATGGACGGCCAGTTGGGGCACACCGGCACGACGCTACGCCAGGTGGCGCAGCCTGATCGGGTGCGGGTACATTTGCCAGAGCGCTGTCAGGGTGGTGGGCGGGAGGGTGCCCCGAACGAACGGCACGCGGTGGTGAGCCGGCACCAGG
>NZ_JBWGQH010000044.1:0-21993 GCF_056331925.1 Chloroflexus sp. | reverse complement strand
CATCGTGTGCTCATCATGTCTTCCCTCCGTCGGGACCAACGCGGTCCGACGGCGCACCGGCTCGGGTGGACACGAGCCCGGTGCAACGCAGATGGTCTAGACGGTTCTATCGCGTGAGTTGTCAAGGTACGACCGACCCGACGGCGAAAAAAAGCGGTGCAGGCACGATGTGCTGCGCCGACGAGCGACGGGTCGTTTGGTGCGGAGCGTGCCCGTGTGGGCCGTTTTCCGGGTCAACCGCCGTGCGATTGACGATGAGGAGTATAGCAAGGCTTGCCCGTTTTGTCAAGCGGCTATGTGCAAGGACGATTTAACGCTTTCTCAAGCAATATTTCTTGCGATGAGGTACGTAATAGAGTCATCACAAATCGACGAATTTGCGTGGTACACTGTGAGCAGGTCACGGTTTCTCTTTCGCCTGTGCCCTCATAGGCCAGAAAGGAAATTTCATGCCCGCCTTAACCGAACGTATGCTGTCGCTGGTTAATCGGTGGAATACAGCCGGCGACCGCAGGGCCATCTTTCTGGCCTGTTACTATCGTATGACCGAGCATATGCTATCTGCGGTAGAACGTGGTGAGTTTCACGACTCAGCGTGGGTGAATCAGCGCATTGGTAACTTTGCCGATTATTATTTTGTCGCCCTTACGGCGTGGGAACAAGCAACCGGCGGGCCGCGGGTCTGGCAGCATACCTTCGCTGTTGCTGCGCGGCGCGATATAGCCATCGTGCAACATCTGCTTTTGGGGGTGAATGCGCATATCAATTACGATCTAGTATTGGTGTTGGATGACTTGCTACGCCCGGAATGGTCACACCTTTCGGAATGTGAACGCCAGCAACGGCGATCAGACTACGATAAGGTTAATCAGGTGATTGCGCTCACGATCGATCGGGTATAAGACGAGGTAATTGCGCCGTATGCGCACGCTATGCGTATCCTTGACCGTGCTTTCGGCTCACTTGACGAGTGGTGTACAGCAATTTAATCCGCAATTGGCGCAACGATGTTTGGCAGCAAGCAATGCAGATGATTGCAACAAACGACGACGCAGAACGCACCGCTGCCCGCCAGCACATTGACCACCTTACCACGCAGCGCACCCGCTTACTCAGCGGTGATACCCTCGGCGCTCGGGTGTTTGGGTATCCCTTACGCTGGCTGAACCGGCTACGGCTGATCTGAATAAGGCTCTCGCCAGAACGGCGATCAGAATTGGAGCAATTCATCATCAAACGTTCTTTTCATCATCGAAAGAGGGAGTATGTCTGTCGAAACACAGCCGCCGCTTTGGCGGGTATGGTTATGGCCCGCTGTCGTTGGCATTGCGATTGCAGTTGCAAACGTACTCGTCTTTATCTTATTACCCCCCGATTTGGTCGAACGGTTAGGCGCCCTTGGTTACTTGGGTGCCTTTCTTTCGGCTGGGATCGCCAACGCTTCCATTGTGGTGCCGGTACCGTATTATCCACTCTTGATCCGGCTCGGACAAGCCTTTAACCCCTATGGCGTCGCCGTCGCCGCCGCTGCCGGTTCGGTGCTCGGCGAGCTGGTCGCCTTTTACGCCGGACGGAGCGGGCGCAAGGCCATGGAGCGCACCGCGTTCTACGATTGGGTTCATCGCCAAATACAGCATCGCTGGCGCGCACCGGTGGTGTTGTTTGTCCTCTCCGCTCCGCCCAATCCGTTCTTCGACGTTGCCGGAATTATCGCCGGTGCCGTCGGTGTGCCGGTCTGGGTGTTTGTTGTCACGGTGTTTGCCGCGCGTATTGTGCGGATGGGGCTGGTAGTCATCCTTGGCTACACTATCTTTGGGGGTTGGTAGCCGACGCGGAGCCACACGTTGTTGGCGCTCCTGTGCTACAATTGAGGCTACTACAAGGCGTGAGGCTGGCGCGCCAATTATCAGGGATCGCTAGCAAGCAAGCGGAGGTTGGCAATGGAGCGCAACCTTGGAATGGATCTAGTACGGGCTACTGAAGCTGCAGCCCTCCGGTCGGGGCGTTGGATGGGCCGCGGCGACAAACACGGCGCCGATCAAGCGGCAGTTGATGCGATGCGGATGGCACTCAACAGCGTGCCGATGAACGGGATCGTTGTAATCGGTGAAGGTGAGAAAGACGAAGCGCCGATGCTGTATATCGGCGAACGAGTTGGGAATGGTGAGGGTGAAGAGATCGACGTAGCGGTTGATCCGGTTGAAGGTACCACCTTGTTGGCGGAAGGCATGCCTGGCGCGATTGCTATCGTCGCCGTCGCCGAGCGTCATTCGTTCTACAACTGGCGCGGTATTCCGTATATGGATAAACTGGCCGTCGGTGAACGGGCCAAAGGCGTAATTGATATTAATGCGCCGGTCGCCTACAACATTCGTGCAGTAGCTCGTACTCTCAATAAACAGGTTGAAGACGTGACGGTCGTTGTCCTTGATCGACCCCGTCACAAAGACCTGATCCGCCAAATCCGCGAGGTCGGTGCTCGGATCAAACTCATTCCGCACGGTGATGTGAGCGCCGGGATCATGACCAGCATTGAAAATCCGCCTGCCGATATCCTGATGGGGATCGGCGGTGCGCCAGAAGCGGTGTTGACGGCTGCCGCCCTGAAGTGTCTCGGTGGCGAGATACAGTGTAAAGTCTGGCCACGGAATGATGAAGAACGCGCCCGGCTGGCTGAGCTTGGCCTTGATCCGAAACAAGTGCTTACGACCCGCGATCTCGTGCGGGGTGAGAATGTGGTAGTGGCTGCGACTGGTATCACCTCCGGTGAGTTTCTCCGCGGGGTTGAGTATTTTGGCGGTGGTGCCCGTACCCATAGCGTGGTGATGCGCTCACGTTCGGGAACGGTGCGCTATATCGATGCTACACACCGTTGGGATAAGTTGATGCGCATCTCTGATATGCCGTATGTCCATTAATATTCCCGCGCAACCGCCAACGTTGCGCGACCAGATTGTTCAATCACCACTCCTCATTGCCGGGCTGGCACTGGCTTGTGGTGGCCTGATCGGTGGGATTACCGCTTTCGGGCCACTGTACGCCGTCGCTGGCCTACTCGCCCTTGCGTTAGCTACTGCACTGTTGATCAGTGTCAAGGCAGGGTTAATTGCCGCATTGGCGATTGCAACGATTATCCCATTCGGCACGCTCCCCTTTAAAGCCATTATTACTCCGAATTTTCTGACGGTAACACTCGTTACGCTGAATGCTGTCTGGTTTTTACGTGCATTGGCTCGCTCAGACACCTATGACGTTCGCTTCGGATCGCTCGGTCTCCCCCTGATCGGGTTTCTCGGTTTGACCCTCTTTTCGCTCATATTGGGCGCACGTGGTTTGCCCGATCCGCAGACCTTACACAATTACGCGAAATTTGTCTTGGGGGTATTCTGTTATCTTACCGTGATCAACTGTGTGCGTGACCGCGATACAGCTCGTTTAGTTGTGCGTGCATTGATTATTGTCGGTGGGATCTCGGCCCTCATCGGTTTGATCTTGTGGGTATTACCTGATGCAACAGCCCTACAGTTGTTGGTAGCACTGGGCCGGATCGGCTATCCAACAAGTGGTCGAGTGCTACGCTACGTCGAAGACGATCCGAACGGCCTCGAACGGGCGATTGGCTTGAATGTCGATCCGAACAGCTTTGGCGGGATGTTAGCACTGGTCGCCGTACTTACCCTAACCCAATTGGCAGCACCACACCCCCTTTTGCCGCGATGGTTGTTGGCAACCCTCGGCGGGATACAGGTATTGACACTTTTACTGACCTTTTCGCGCGCCGCCCTCTTCGGCTTGGTCATCGCTGCTGCATATCTCGCGACGGTGCGGTATCGACGGCTGTGGCGCTATATGATCATCGCCGGAGTCACGGGAGGTGTGTTGCTCATGGGATTGGGATATGCCGACGACTTTATCAACCGCGTGCTCTCCGGTGTCCAGTTTCGCGATCAAGCCCAGCAAATGCGGCTCGATGAGTATGCCAATGCAATCGCGATTATTCAGCGCTACCCGGTGTTTGGTATTGGGTTTGGTGCTGCACCAGACCTTGATCTGTCGGCCGGCGTCAGTAGTATTTATTTGGCAATCGCTCAGCGCATGGGCTTGGTCGGCCTGGTCGTCTTTATCGGCCTCATCGGCTTTTGGTATACCCGCAGTCTCCACATTTTGCCGCAGCTCGATGACGAATCGACCAGTTGGCTCCTCGGTTGTCAGGAGGCTGTTGTAGCAGCATTGGCCGTTGGGTTGGCCGATCACTATTTCTTTAATATTGAGTTTAGCCATATGGCAACCTTGTTATGGTGTACGATGGGGCTAGGTAGTGCCATTGAATGGCTGATCAATGAGTCGTAATTATCTTATGGTTGATTGAGATTACCCATGGCAACCAAAACGAACCATATCGCCGTCGTGGCGGAAAATCGCAAGGCACGTCACGATTACGATATTGAAGAGACTATCGAGGCCGGTATTGTGCTTTCCGGTAGCGAGATAAAATCGGTGCGCGCCGGCCGCGTTAATCTGCGCGGAAGTTTTGCCCGCGTGGTCGATGATGAAGTGTTTCTGTACGATGCCCATATCGCACCCTACGAGCAATCAGGTAAATATTTTAACCACGATCCACTGCGCCCACGGAAACTGCTGCTCCATCGCCGTGAAATTAACCGCTTGAACGGCCTGGTACGGATGAAGGGAATGACGCTGGTGCCGTTGAAGATATATCTGAAAGACCGACGGGCAAAAGTCGAGCTGGGCGTCGCTCGTGGCAAGAAAATATACGATAAGCGTGAGGATATTGCGCGCCGCGATGCCGAACGTGATATCGAACGCGCATTGAAACGGCGAATACGCGAATAGACTGTGACTTCTGCCCCGTGTGATGCGTGGTCTGCCGTCTGTCATCACAGCTACGAATAGTGAGCTTGCTGATGCAGAAGATGAACGTGGTAACACCGGATTCAGCTTAGTTTACCGAGTCGATTGAGGAACCACAATGACCGATCGTTTTCACCGCATCCGTGAATGCTACCTCACCGGTGAGATTCCATGGGATCATCCCGAACCGCCACCTGAGATTATTGCCCTGAGCCAAGAACTACCCCCGGGAAGAGCCATCGATCTTGGCTGCGGTACCGGTCGTGCATGTATCTGGCTAGCCCGCGCCGGTTGGCAGGTTGATGGGATTGATTTTGTCCCTGAGGCTATTGCTATCGCTCAAGAGCGCGTGAACAACGCCGGCGTGACCGACCGCGTGCGATTGTACGTCGCCGACGCGACCAACCTCCCTTTTCTGTCCGGGCCGTATGACCTCGCCATCGATGTCGGTTGTGGCCACGGATTTAGCGAAGTCGAGCTAAAGGCGTATCTTGATGAAGTTCGGCGGCTCCTACGCCCCGGTGGACTGTTCACTTTTTTCGCTCATTTGCGGGACAGCAACCATCCCCACCGCGAAACCCTGAGATCGAGTCTTGAGCAATCGCTGTTGATGGAAGAACTACGCCGACGCTTTACCGTCGAGCAATTTGTCCCCGGTGAAACAGTTGTTATGGGGCAGCGTGGCCCCTCGGCATGGATCTATCTGCGTCGACTGTAATCGTGAGTTGGGTTGGACTACGGAGCTACCATGAACGCCATTCAAGACACATACCCCGACGAATTGAGTCACTGTTACGGTTGTGGCCGTCTCAACCCTGATGGTCTTCAGATCAAGAGTGTTTGGAACGGCAATGAAGCTATCGCTCGTTTTACCCCTCGCCCTTATCATACAGCCGTACCCGGTTATGTCTACGGCGGTCTGCTTGCCTCACTGATCGATTGCCACGGTACCGGCACTGCCGCAGCCGCAGCCTATGCTGCTGCCGGTCGTGAACCCGGTACCGCCCCCTACTTACGTTATCTGACGGCATCATTACGGGTAAACTTTCTCAAACCAACCCCCCTTGGTCCTGAATTAATTATTCATGGTCGGGTCAAAGAAATAGCGGGCCGAAAGATGGTCGTTGAGGCTTGGATTGAGGTCGACGGCGAAACAACGGTACAGGGTGAGGTGGTAGCCGTCCAAGCGCCTGACCATATGTTAGCGAACTTGCTCAGGCGTGACTAGTCTATCGGTTGTACCAGATAGTAAGAACCAGACTACGGACTGCTGCCCACAGACCGGCATCGCGTTCGGGAACTTCATACGTTTTGACCGGATCACGCACGATGATCGCCGATGTTATCGATTCAGACATGTGAGGCTTTCCTTCAGATCAAAATGAGTGCATGTTTGGCTATCGCGGCACCTTGCCGACGGTCACCGCAAAGTGAGCAATCGCCGCTCCGACCAAACGCCACGCTGGGTCGAGCATCACATCGTGCGGAGCATCCGGCACAATCAACAGTTCGGCGTGATAGGCAGCAGCAAGTGCTTGTTGAGCAGGTATATCGAAGATGGCATCCTGACCGGCAGCAATCACCAACACCGGTGTTCGGCATGCAGTCGGGCGAGGACGTACAAGCATGCTGGTCATTGTCACCAAGGGCGGTTCGGCAACCAACTGTTGGCGGTAACGTTCGAGGTCGGCGGGTGGAATATCAGGGCTGAAGAGAGCTGCCCGTACCGCAGCAGGGTTGCGGCGCAACAGCGCGCGAATATCGACCATCTGCGCACCTTCCCGCCAGCGCCGCAAAAAATAGGCTGGGCTAGAAACCGGTGAGCTACACAGTAAGACCACACCGGCGAGCGTTGGGGAGGGCCGACACCTCCCGGTCATTAGTAACTGAGCAACGTAGCCACCGGCGCTATGCCCAACCAAAAGCGGGGGCTGAGCGAGTGTGGTGATTGCCGCGTAGACATCGGCGACGTAATCACAGATGGTCGTTGACCATCGAGCCGGCGGGCTAGCCCCATGCCCACGTAAGCTGATAGCATGCGCTGTGAAGCCACGTGCCGCCAAATCGGGCAATGCCCGTTCGGCCCAACACCACGCACCGTGCCATGCGCCGTGAATGAGAAGTACCGGTGGTACCTCCAGCGCCCGTTGCGGCTGGGCCGTTATCCATTCAAGATTCATGACTACTCGAGCACCTTATCCGCCGGCAAGCCCAACTGACGCCGTCGTTCTTCGGCTAACCGCCGCTTCTCGGCGATCATCTCGTCGGTCACATACATCCCAAACGAGCGCAGACGAGCGAGTTCGAGGCCGTGTTTTTTCCAAAGTCGGTAAACCTCTTTTACCCGTTCGATTTCGATATTGCGACCAAGGGTATAATCTTCAAACTTGCCTTCCATTGCCAGTAGCGCCGTTTCGGCGAGACAGGCGTAGGCCGTACCGGGTGGCATATCGATATCAAAGCCAAAATCCGGCTCACCGGGTAACACGATCTCACCACTCTCAATCACCAGTACATCGGGCCGTCGCCGTGCATCTTCCTCTTTTACATCGGGTGGGCGAGCCACATCGCACACCACTGCTCCGGGTTTGAGTTTATCGATATTAATGACTTTACCGGTCAGAGCACTGGTCGTAGTGATGATCAAATCGGCATCACCGAGATGGGCATCAGCATAGGTCGCGGCCACAACCCGCGCTCCCGGCGTCTCAGATTCGATCTGTTTCTTGAGCGCGATTAACCGTTCGGCACGTGGTGCCACCAGGACGACATCATGTACTGCCTGTGCCAGCAAGCGGGCACAGACAGCGCCAATCGAGCCGGTTGCCCCAATCACGACGGCCCGTACACGTTCCGGCTTGCCTCCCTTCATCAGGAATACTGCCCGCTTGGCAGCTTCAAGCGTTGCGGCTACCGTCAGCGAATTACCTGAAGTGATACCGATGTTGGATTTCTGGGCTACGGTAATCCCTGCATCACCGACGACAGAGGTGAATGCGCCCAAGCCCATAATCTGTGCCCCCATCCGTTCCGCCATCCGCGCCGCTTTAATCAACCGACGATAGGTAAAACTCGGTGGTCGGCGCATCATCTCGCGCGGCGTTGTGCCAAGGGTGAGGAGGATACCTTCGACCTCTTCGCCGGTCGCTTTCGAGCGAATCCCACGGATCCGCGACAGGTAGAGCGGTGGAAACTCGGCGGCAACTAGCTCCACTAAACGCGGCGGTAGGTAGCGCGTCCAACGGAACCAGCGGTGATTGGCAATCAGTTCGGTTCGCAACGGATGGATCACGAAGGCAAAGCGCGGCTTCGGGCGCGGATTAAGATCTTGTACCGTCGGTTCCCAGCCGGCAGCAGTAATAAAATCGATGACCTCGGCATCACCGGGCTGGCGTGTGCTCTCGGTAATCGCCGTAATAATCGCCTCGATTGCATCAGCCGCCAGAAAAGGGCGTTCTTCACTCAGAGGTGGTGTCATCGTCACCAAGGTCGTCACTCCACGCCGGCGCAAGTCCTCGATTTCCGCGGGAGATGGATCATCGGTGATAACTGCTTTGCGGGTCAGATCGGCCGGGGCAAAACGACGAATGAACGCAAAGTCGCCGGCAATGACATCAGCCCATTGGAAGAGAGCGGCAGCACGTGGATCATAGCCCTCTTGACCGAGCGCGACCGGGTGGATAAAACGGTAAGGTAGGAGCGCAAGCAGCGGTAGCGCGGTAGCCGCGTACAATTCGAGTTGTTCAAGCGAACGCGGTAGTGGTAAGAAAGGAAGACCGGTGTGGATAATCGGATCGGCAAAACGCAATTCTGGTTCGTATTGAGCGATTGCGGCTGCCAACTGATACCGTTCGACACCACTGGCAACCAATACGCGCTTGTACCGTAATAATGAAGGAATCTGACGCACTGCCTGCGCAATCGCCCATCGTTCCAAAATCACCTTGACGACACCACCATCAACTACCGGCGTCCGCCGTGCCTGTGCTGCGATATGGATCGCTTCTTGATGAGGATAACGGGCACGACCAATCCGAAACACCGGCGTCAACCCACCGAGACCGATTGCGTCAACATTGCCATCAAATTCCCGGATCAAGGCCATCGCCTGGGCTACATCACCGTTAGTGCCAATCCGGCGCACCTCAACCTGCCGGCCAAGCACCGTCACCGTGATTTGGTAGTTACGCTGTGCCGAACCGAGACTAATGCTAACTACTCGCTTCATCGTCGCTCCTCCTCACACGTATGGTGCAAGTATACCATAGCGCGTGGGAAGCAACAGAAGGGACGGGCGACGTGGAGACCGGTTAGCATCTTTGTTCTTCAATAGAGCGTGGTATCATACTCTAGAGGCATATCCCGATGTTACCTTTTGCCTCTCGTAAGCATCACCTATGATAAGAGAAGTTTGAATCTATGACCATCACAAGCGTACCAACACCTCACCGCCTCTTACGCGGCTGGTGGATTGCAAAACACCTCTTTGCGGTAACGATATTCGTCATGTTGATTGCGCTCGGTTTTTGGCAACTCGACCGACTCGCTCAACGACGAGCGGCAAACGCTGCCCGCTTAGCAGCACTCTCCCAACCGGCGATCCGTCTCACCCCGACGACCGATCCGGCCACCGTGATTGGGCGGCGGGTAGTCGTTAGCGGTACCTTTCGCAATGAAGAGAGTGTGGTGCTGCGGGGAAAACGCTCGGATAGCGGAGTTGACGGCGTTCACCTGCTCACTCCGTTACAGATTGAGGGCAGTGAGTATGCTGTGCTCATCGACCGAGGTTGGTTGCCTTCAGCGCAGGGCGCAACCACGGCTTACGCAGTAACTCGGCCGGTCACCATTGAAGGGATCGCCCAAGCGCCTCAATTGCGTCCTGACAGCCCGCTCGCCGGACGGGACCTACCGCTACCTGGCGAGACACGTATCAATGCCTGGCTACGAGTCGATGTACCGGCAATTCAGCAGCAAGTTGGCGCGCCCCTGTTGCCCCTCTTCATTGCCCAACTGCCGGACGGTAGTAGCGGCTTGCCCCGTCCGCCCGATCCGTATCGACTCGATGAGGGACCACATTTGGGCTATGCTCTGCAATGGTTTACGTTTGCCGCTATTGTTGGCGTTGGCTACATCGTGCTCTTGCGGCAGGAGCTACAGCGCACCTAAGATTGACACTTTTCTTACATAGTGCAAATACTGTAACAACAGCTTTCTGGTACACTAGATGCAGGTAATAAACAAGTGGTGCAAGGAGAACAGTGGCATGGTGGGAGTAACCAATAAGGCAAGTGTCACTACTGCCTATGAAGCAGTGATTGAAGTAAATGAAGCAACGTTTGAACGCGAAGTATTGCAGCGTTCGCAGACAACACCGGTGGTCATAGATTTTTGGGCGCCGTGGTGCGGGCCGTGCCGTGTGCTCGGACCAACGCTTGAGCGACTTGCCCGTGAAGCCGGCGGCTCGTGGGTACTGGCCAAGATCAACGTTGATGAAAATCCCCGACTGGCCCAGATGTTCCGCGTTCAGGGCATCCCGGCAGTCAAGGCAGTGTATCAGGGTAAGATCGTTGATGAGTTCACCGGTGCGTTGCCGGAGAGTCAGGTACGCGCTTGGCTGAAGCGGGTGGTGCCCGACCGCAACGCCGATCTGCTGGCGATGGCACAGGCGCTCGAAGCGACGAATCCAAATGAGGCAATTGCCCGCTATCGCTTGATTCTGGGCCAAGATCCGAAGAACGAGACGGCGCTGTTCAATTTGGGCCGATTGCTGGCGTTGCGCGGTGATCCCGAAGGGATCGCTACTCTTAAGCAAATACCGGCTAGTAGCTCGTTTGGTAGCCGAGCGATTGCTAGCTTGCCGATTGCCGATCTGGTCGGTGCGCCCAACGAGCCGGCAGAGGGGAGCGAGGGTCTGTACCGCCAGGCAGCAGCCGCTGTCCGCGCCGGCGATTATGCCACGGCAATCGAGCATCTACTGACTATCGTCGGACGTGACCGGTCATTCCGCGATGACGGCGCACGCAAGGCGCTGCTCGCACTTTTTGCGCTGCTCGGCGACGATCACCCACTGGTAGGGCCGGCCCGCCGTCGTCTGGCCAATCTTCTCTTCTAAGTATGGCGTAACCACAGCACAGGAGCCGCACGTTGTGCGGCTCTCATGTACTAGGAATGACTATGATCGTTGTGTTGTCAGGCGGCGTTGGCGCCGCTCGTTTTTTAGAAGGACTGGCTGCAATTGTTGCACCGGACCAGATCACGGCTATTGTCAATACCGGTGACGATATGGTCATGCATGGTCTGCACATTTCACCAGACCTCGACATCGTCACGTGTACGCTGGCGGGAGTAATCGATCGTGCGCAAGGCTGGGGGATCGTCGGGGATACTACTGAATGCATGCAATGGCTCGGACGACTGGGTGCACCAACATGGTTCAAACTTGGTGACCGTGATCTAGCTTTGCATATCTATCGCACGACCCGCCTGCGCGACGGCGCTTCCCTTTCGCAGGTCGCCGATGAGATTCGACGGGCATTGGGGGTACAAGTGCAGATCATTCCGATGAGTGATGATCCTGCGCCAACCCAAGTTATCACCGATCACGGTGAGTTACACTTTGAAGAGTATTTTGTCCGTGAACGGTGCCAGCCAGCAATCTATGGAGTGCGACTCCACGCCGCCGGACCGGTACGACCGGCACCCGCGCTGCTGCCATTGTTGGCTAACGCCACCGCCATTATTATCGCGCCAAGTAATCCGGTCGTTAGTGTTGGGCCGATTCTTGCCGTTCCCGGCGTGCGTGAAGCAATCAGCTCCACTACAGCACCGGTTATCGCCATTAGCCCAATTGTTGGTGGTGCAGCCATCAAAGGACCGGCCGTCCCAATGATGAAGGCTGTTGGCATGCAACCTACTGCGCTTGGTGTGGCTGAGGCGTATGCTGACCTTATCGATGGCATCGTCATTGATACCGTCGACACCGAACTTGCTCCGGCCATTCAGTCCCTCGGTATACAACCGCTTGTGACCGACACGATCATGGTCGGCATAGCGGAAAAGATAGCATTAGCACGGGCAGCGTTAGAACTTGCCGGCCTCACTGCAATGACGAACAACTGAGGAGTAGGTCCGTGATCGGCATTGCGATCCCCGTTAAACGGCTCCCATTGGCAAAATCACGGCTGGCCGGTGTCCTCGATCCGGCCAGCCGCCAACGGTTGGTCTTACGGCTCGTCCGTCATGTCATCAGTACGGCACAGCAGGCGATCACACGTCGTAATCTGACGGGACACATCTGGTTGGTCAGCGCCGATGATACGGTGGCCGCCATGGCAGCTACTTACAACGTGCAATGGCTCCGCGACCGTCATGAAGAACTTAACTTGGCCCTGAACGAGGCACGAACGCAACTCGAGAGGTACGGTACGCATACAATGATCGTGCTGGCCGGCGACTTGCCCTTTCTTACTGCGACAGACATCATCACCATATACGACGCCCTAGCCGAAGCCGATCTTGTCCTTGCGCCCGATCAAGAGCGAAGCGGTACGAACGCCTTGGCCATCCGCTTACCATCACCGATACCATTTCAATTCGGCCTCAACAGTGCAGCTCGCCATCTCAACGCCGCAACCAACCTCGGTCTGCGTACATGTCTGGTTGAAACCCCATCGCTCGCTTTCGATCTCGACGATAGCGAGCGGTTACGCCAGTTTTGCTGTGCGTTGTACGATGATCGATTAAGATGTCGCTGATGCGGGCGACGTTGGCCGGTAACGGCGCAGCACCAACAGGGAATCGATAGTATAGACCGCCAGCGCCACCCAAATTGCGCCAAAACCGATCAATTGTGTCGACGAAAATGGCTCACCGTAGACCAACACCCCCAGTAAGAGTTGCAAGGTCGGGGCCAGATATTGCAGAATCCCGATGGTTGTCAAAGGAATACGTTTCGTTGCCGCACCGAAAAAGAGCAATGGCGCTGCTGTCACAACACCGGTACTGATGAGCAATAACCATAAACCGGTATCGTGGTGAATCCCACCGTTACTCCCGGCAAGCCAACTCAACCAGAGCAAGGCTGGGAGAAACATCCACAGCGTCTCTACCGTTAATGCCTCGAACGAACCGAGCGGAGTCTGCTTTCGCAAGAGACCATAAAAGCCAAACGACAGCGCCAAAGCCAACGCAATCCACGGCAACGCGCCGGCGCTGTAGGTGAGCCAAGCAACCCCGGCAGTGGCAAGAGCAATCGCCAACCACTGTGCCGGGCGCAATCGTTCGCGAAGGATAATCACACCTAGCGCAATACTTACCAGCGGGTTGATAAAATAACCGAGGCTCGCCTCAACCACCCGGTTCATCTGCACCGCCCACACATAAATCCCCCAATTAGCGGCCAGCAAGGTCGCGCTAGCCAGATAGGTCAAACGCAACCGGCGCTGGCGGCGCATCACCTGCACCCACTGCCACTGCCGGCGCACCACCAGCACGGCGAGTAAAAAGAGGAGCGACCAAATCATGCGGTGGGCAAGAATCTCGGTCGCGGTTGCACCATTCAGGGCCTTCCAGTAGATTGGCAGTAGTCCCCAGAGAGCGTAAGCAGCAATTGCTGCACCAACACCTTGCAGAGAGGTTTTGTGGATCATAGCGACTTTCTACGATAAGTAATCGTACTACAATAACTCTTAAGAATAAGACCTCACGTTTCTTTGTTTAAAAAACATTCATCATTAAGATGAATGTTTTTTAAAATCATATCAGTATCTCGCCATATTCCCTCCATACTTCTCTCTAGATAACAACTTTTCAATGTTCCCCTTATTGCTCGATCAATCGACCTGTTCGGTAATATTTCGGTTCGGACTTCGGTTATGATTCGGTTTAAAAGCAGTACTACATCGCAGCTAAGGAGTTGAGTCATGCAACGCCCGATGAAGCGAGCAATGCTTTCGGCACTGACTACCATCACCTTGCTCGTCATCTGGTCGCTCATCAGCCGCCCCGTCTTCGCGGCCACCAGCACTTGGATCGGCGGCAACGGCAACTGAAACGATCCTTGCTAACTGGAGCGGTGGGATTGTGCAGCAGACCCGGAATGACACTGCAGTGTTTCCCAATGCGCCGTATCCTCGCACTGTCATCCTCAATAGTAGCTCAATCGAGATCAGCGAAGTGCGCTTCGACAGCGATATGACCTACTGGCTGTTTGGCAGCGGCAGTCTGTATTTTCCGCCTGCCGGCCTCGGCTCTATCCGCGCCCTGAGAGGCAATCATATCATTGGTGTACCGATTGATCTACAGAAAGACATTACGTTCGACATTGCCGCCAATAATAGTCTGACGGTGCTTAGTCCTAACAACCTGCTGCGCGGTAGCGGCGGAATTACGAAAACCGGCGCAGGTGATCTCTACCTCTTAACCCCTAACGAGCACCGGGGCAAGACGATTATTAACAATGGTTCGGTAATTATCGCCGATGATTAGGCTTTCGGCACCTCAAAGCTTGAATTACTCGGTGGTCAGTTGATTAACATCGGCAGCCATAGAGTCATCGCCAATCAAGTTACGACATTCAACAACAATTTTACCTTTGCAAGCAGAGACTATCGTCTGAGTTTTAGCACACCACTGAGTTTACCCGGTAACCGACTTATTGTCGTCGAAGGTGATGTCACTTTTGCCGGCGTTACCGACCCAGCGAAAAGTCGTAATCTCCGCAAACCCGGCAGCGGCAATCTGACGATTAATCTTAGTGGTAGCAACAATATCGGCGCTTTCGTGCGTAACGAAGGTAGTGATCAACTTAATCTCTATGGCAGTGGCATCGTCGGCGCTATCATCTTTAATTCAACATCCGATGGTGGCGAGATCGGTATCGGCGATCAACGGGATGTGAACACCGGCGCCATTATCCGTGGTCAAGGTGTTCTGTCTGTCGAAGGCAACGGGGATGGTGCTCGCTTGCACGGACCGGATATTCGCCTCCGATTTGACATTGGACCTTCAGGCGACAAACTGGTGTTAAAAAACACCACAAACAATCGTAGTTCCAATGCAAAAATTGAACTGATCGGTATAGGTAACCCAGACGGTGCTGAGCTGGAACTCGCACTTGTCCCCGGTTACACACCTAACACGGGCGACAGTTGGACAATCATTGAGCATCAAGCCACGGGAGGGATTATTGGTACCTTCCGCAGTTTGCCCAACAACACCGTGGTTAAGGTTAGTGGCTATCCATTCAAAATTGTTTACGAAACGAATAAGGTCTATCTAGTTGCACTGCCGCAACTGGTAGTTAATGTGTATGACGGCAACAACCAAAGTGCTTTGCTGAACACCGATTTTACCTAACCCTTGCGAGTGCGGGTTAGCGACGAGAACGGCAACCCGCTGAGTGGGATTTACGTTATGTTCACTGCTCCCGCTAACGGGGCTAGCGCAACCTTCCCCGCGGGTAATGGCGGCGTGAGCGATCTCTATGGAATCGTGGAAATTCCGGTGCGGGCCAATAATGTGGCTGGTACGTACACTGTCACCGCAACGGCTGGCAGCTTTAGCATTGATTTTACGCTGACAAACGTTGATCCGGCGCCGACGGCCACCGCCACCCCGACGCCGGAACCGACCGCTACCGCCACCCCGACGCCCAAACTGACCGCTACCGCCACCCCGACGCCCAAACTGACCGCTACCGCCACCCCGACGCCGGAACCGACGGCGACGGCCACCGCCACCCCGACGCCCGAACTGACCGCTACCGCCACCCCGACGCCCGCTCCCGACCGCCAGCCCGCTCCCGACCGCCAGCCCACTCCCGACTGTCAGCCCACTCTCGACGCCAGGTGAAGCGCCACAACTCGAACTTGACTTACCGGCATCAATAGCCGTCGGTAGTAACATCGACGCTCAATTGCTTGTCAGTGGTGGTAGCGGTAATTACACCTACAGGTGAGCGGTGAACTGCCACCCGGCCTGACACTTCATACTAACGGACGATTGGCGGGACAAGTCACTCAAATCGGTACATATACCTTTACCATCATCGTTAGCGATGGTAACGGACAAAATACCAGCTTCTCGTATGAGATTGTGGTCGAACCAATGAAACTCTATGTACCGATTATCATGCGCATAGCGCCCTAATAAAACGCAACACAACACCGATGATGCCCTGTCGGTAGTGACGATACCGGCAGGGCATTATCATGGACACCTCTTTACAAATTAGAACTTTTGTTCTATACTGTATCCACGATACGGTACGGGTAAAAAAGAGGAGTACGTATGATAGGGCGCAATCGAGTTCAAAGCACTAGCGAAGCCATAACCCTCCAATACGCCAACGGTAAGAGTATAGCTCGACCGGTCGGCGGTAAACGATTTAGCCCATACATTGGTTTCCACATTGAAGTTGGGCGTGACGATGAACTCGACACACGCCTACGTGCTGCTCAGATCGATCAGATCGAAATCAAACACCAGCGGCAAGGTGGAGCTGAAATCGTTCGGCACTGGAAACTAGGAGAGACAATTCGGTTCTACCCTATTACGAGCGGGCCGGTTGCTCAGACAGTCGCCGGAAGCCTTGGTCGCAACGCTCATGCCACAGCAGCAGCCGGCATAGGTATACGATGGGGTAGTAATGACCGCAGTCGGATGGCCGTGCGTGGTCACCTCGATCTACTCGTCCAAATGGAAGTGATGAGACTGGTGCAATTATCGGTGCGTTCGCGAATGAGTGACGTGCTGCTAGCTGCACTCCTCGACCATGGACGTGTTTGTGAGTCAGCAGACCATCTGATAGACCGTACCAAACATCCAGATATTGTTACCTTCCACGAGCTTGCTTTGCCGCTCGGCCCCGGCGAAGAGGAAGAATGGGGAAAAGGAGAAACCACCACCGTCGTTCCTTTCAAGAGTTTGCATCCCTCTCAAATCGATCAGGACTACATCCGACAGATTTGGCGACCTGATGCAGTTCATCAGGCAGCACTTAACGAATGGCCTGGTATTCAAGTATGGGCTAGCGAGTATGCGTTACAGGCTGAAGAGCGTAACGTGAGTAATAATGAACCTAATCCAACAACGGTATTCTAGAGTTGTACCAAGATTGCAGGTAAATAACTCAAACCGTCGCTAATCCCAAAATAAGGGTGAGAGGGTGTCATCCTTTGCGTCCTTTGCGCCCTTTGCGCCTTTGCGTCAGCATCTTTGCGTCCTTTGCGCCCTTTGCGCCCTTTGCGCCCTTTGCGTTAACGTCCTTTGCGTTAACGTCCTTTGCGTGAGAATTTTGTACTATTTGCACAAATTAACTCCCATTCTAATTGTGCAGATAGTACAGTATAATCGAATCGTCAACAGCAACAAAACCATCGCGGCGAAGCCAATCTTGTAAAGGAGCACAGCAATGCGCAACGGGAACTTTGAGAACTACACAGTTGAGGAAATATTGCAGACATTCGGTGCGGAGGCTCGCACCTTCCTACGTGAAAACCGGATCGACCGCAGTCATCTACGCTTTGCCGATGCTTGTGCAGCCGCAAGCGTCAACCCCGATGAGTTCTTTGCGCAGCTCGATGCTAGCATGCGCCGCCGCGCAGCGCGAACGGCCAAGCAGAATATCGCGGAGTATGCCTAATTCATTCAGCAGCCAGTAAGTGCCTTAACCAGAATGGGCGAGTTAAAAACTCGCCCGTTTTAATTCCGCTCAACATCAACCGGTCTAGCTACAACACCTGTACCGGATCGACATCAATGATCCAGCCATCGAGTGGCCCAACTGCCTCAAGCATGGCGGTGATTATAGCAGTGGACGTATCGGCCGGAACACGCAACAGGATATGCCATCGCCAACGGGACCGCTGCCGGTGAAAAAAGGCCGGTGCTGGACCGATGAGTCGCCAACCGCTGAGATCATAATCGCGAATGTAATTATGTAACGTTTTGGCGAGCTGCTCAGCTCGCTGTCGGCAGGTTGATTCGCTAGCCGCATGGACGACAAACCGCACCAACCGCCCAAATGGCGGATAAGCAAGTGCGCGACGAAATGCGATTTCTTCACGAAAGAACGCCTGGTAGTCGTGTTCACGGGCTGCTTGCAGTGCATAATGATCGGGCTGATAGGTTTGAATGATAACCTGCGCCCCTTCACTACGCCGTCCTGCTCTGCCGGCAACCTGCGTTAAGAGTTGGAAGGTACGTTCACCGCTCCGAAAATCAGGGACGTACAAGCCGGTATCGGCCAGTATCACCCCGACCAACGAAACGAACGGCAGATCAAGACCTTTAGCAATCATTTGGGTGCCTACCAACACATCGATATGGCGAGCCAACATCGCTTCCAATAAAGCATTGTGGGCATCTTTACCGGAAGCACTGTCTCGATCCCAGCGCGCTACCCGCGCCTGTGGAAACAGTTCACGAACTGTCTCAACCACACGCTGCGTACCTGTCCCTAACGCGCGGATACGACGACTCAGACACTGCGGACAGACAACCGGCATGGCGGTGCGTTGACCACACGAATGACAGATCAGAATGCGGTACGGCTCATCGGTTTCGTTCACGACGGCATCATCGTAGTGTGCCGTCAGTGGTGTTGAACAACGCTGGCAACGAGCGACATAGCCACAATCACGACAAAAGATAAACGAAGCTGCGCCCCGCCGATTGAGAAAGAGCAGGGCTTGCTGTCCCCGTTCTAGCGTCTGCGCGAGTGCGTGGTGAAGGATGGTAGAAAAGATCGAAGTATTGCCCTGCTGCAATTCACGTCGCATATCAACCAGCCGCACCGGTGGTAAGGGCAGGGGTCGTGTATGCACGAGACCATCAACCCCAAACTGACCACCGATCCGTTCCGGTAATGTCACGAGATGCAGAAACCCCCTTCGCGCTGCATAGAAACTCTCGACACTTGGCGTCGCACTACCCAGCACAACCGTTACCCTACCTAATTCGGCGAGTTGCAACGCGGCATCACGTGCGTGATAGCGAGGAACCGTGTCGTTCTTAAATCCCGGTTCATGCTCTTCATCGACAATCACCAGCCCCAGTTCAGGCAAGGGAGCAAACAATGCCGAACGGGCGCCGATAACGATACGGGCCTCGCCTCGCCGCAGGCGTCGCCACGCATCGTACCGTTCACCATCACTCAAACCGCTGTGCAAGACTGCCAACTGATTGCCAAAACGAGCGGCAAATCGGCGTACCAACTGCGTAGTCAACGCGATTTCAGGAGCCAACACCAACGCCTGTCGACCCAAACGAAGGGCACGTGCGACCAACCGTAAATAGACTTCTGTCTTGCCACTACCGGTAATCCCGTGCAATAAAAACCGTCCGCCAGCCCCGGCTTCAAGATCAGCTACGATGAGTTCGTAAGCGGCACGCTGAGCAGCAGTAAGTGGTGGTGATATATCAGGTGGTGATACCAACGTGAGGAGTGGATTACGGTACACCTCGCGCTCACTGATTGTAATCAGCCCACGCCGCTCAAGCGCACGAATACCCGCAGTATCGATACCGGTAGCCCGACGCAATTCGGTGAGCGTCAGGGGCGCACCGGCAGCATGATCGGCCAACCAGCGAACTACCGTCGCTTGCCGGGGTGCCCGTCGCAAATCTGCCAATGCCCGATCGAGGTCGGTAACCGCAAGTTGCACAACTTGTTCACGCCGTGGCCGCACCCGTGGCGGCTCGACACACGTGCCACGCACAATCAAACCGCGTTCGGCCAATGAGCGATACGCAGCGCGTAAATGCGCGTCGCTACCACGTAGCACCGTTCGCAAATCGGTCTCACTCTGTTCACCGTGTCGGCGAAGATAAAACAGAATCGCCCGTTCCCGATCGGGTAAATCACCTAGCTCATATTTCAATCCGGCCGGCGTTGCGCGCCATGTCGTTGTTGCCTGCTGAGCAACGCCTGGCGGTAAGCACAGATCGAGCACTGCCATGAACGGGGCATAGTACGTTTCCGCAACCCAACGCGCTAACGCTATACACAACGGCGGGATAGCCAACTCAGGGTCAACAAGATTGATCACATCACGCAATGCCGTAGCAACACGTGCCTGCAACGCAACGACGACACCCTGCACCTGCTGCTGACGCAATGGCACCCACACCACGTGCCCAACAGAGATACGCTCATGCAAATGGGGTGGAACACGGTATGAAAAGATCGAACTGTGACGGCGGCCAACTGATGGTGTCCGCACCGCTACCTCTGCCACGAGATCGTTACACTCTCGATCAGACATCGAAGCCAAGAATGCACCTCACACAACGGCAAGCAGGCAAAGGTGTGATATACTATCGCGTTGGATTGCTGGAGGGTCTCGGACTGGCAGCGGGCCAGTTTCTCCCCTCCGTAAACATCAAAGAGAGGTATCCAATGGCCAACGTCACACTAACCGCTCAACGCCGTTACATTTTCGGCAAAAAAGTGAAGACCTTACGTCGCGAGGGCATTCTACCCGCCAACTTTTACGGCAAAGGGGTAGAAACGACAGCTATTCAAGTCAATGAGCGCGACTTCGAGCAGATCTTCCGCACCGTCCCGAAGGGAGATTCGTTCACGCTCGACATCGAAGGCACAACCTACCCGGTCGTCATTTACGTCGTCCAACGCCACCCGGTCACGCGGAAGTTCTTGCACGTCGACTTTAAGTTGGCGTAACAACCAAGCGCAATCCAACACGCAGCAAAGGCCGGTGCCAGGGACATCATCCTGCATAGCGCCGGCCTTTCCACATCACACCCCAGCCTAACCAGACTCGTACAATGCCCCAACCGGCGATACTTAGATACAGCAGCAGCCCCATTGGCCACAAGAGCGCATAGAAGGGACTCAGGCGATAAAATCCACGATACAACATCCCCCAAAAAAGTAAACCGGCCAGCCATGACAACAAGCCAGCGACCAATGCCGCCTGACCGGCCACACCACCACCAAGCAACCCACCGACCATCAGGATCAACGGTCCATACGCCTGTCCTAATAGTAATCCCATCCCGGCAAGTGAGCGCCAACCACCGCTACGTGAACCGGCCGATGCATTCTTCATCAAGCCTTCGACGACCTCACGGGCATTCGTATACATTCGTACCGAGAGATATTCCATCCCAATCGCACCACGGACGGTAAAACCGGCGGCACGCAACGTCTGACCTAGTCGAACATCTTCAAGAACTTCACCACGTACAGCATAATGACCACCAACTGCGTCGTAAGCTGAACGTCGTATAAACAGACATTGACCGTTCGCCAGTACCTCGGTGGGACGAACATCAGGTTGAGAGAGGCGCTCGAAAGGAAAGATCGAGACAATTAAGGCCACGAATGATGGTAAGACCAAGCGTTCAGCCCACGTTCCCAACTCAAGGAAGGGGAAAATTGTTACCAGATCGGCATTTGTTGCCAATGCGTGACAAAGCAACGCTGCCGCCAAATCCGGCTCTGGGACGGTATCAGCATCGAGAAACAGTAACCAAGTCCCTTTGGCCATATCACTGGCCTGCTGACATGCATGACACTTACCCACCCAACCCGGCGGCAACGTGCGCCCCGGTATCACGCGCAACCGCGGATCGTTAGCGGCTAGATCGGCGAGAATTGCCGGGGTACGGTCGGTAGACCCGTCATCAACGACGATCACCTCGAAGTTTGGATAGCGCTGCGCAAGGACACCCCTCACACAACGACCAATCACTCGTTCTTCATTTCGTGCCGGGATCAGAATCGAGATCAACGGCGGATCAGGTGGCAAGCAAGGCGGCGATAGACGTGGAATACGACGCATGCGCTGCCAGTTCATGCCAAAACTAGCGATCAGGGCAAAGCCGCTCAGCACCCATAGAAGAGCAAACCACATACACACCTCAGATATGGCCGGCGACCAATAGATAGTATAACAGCTTATTGCCGCCTGGTCTCAGTCAAGCATCGGTATCCAACTTTGCGGAAAGAACCATCGAATACCGCCCGAAATCTCTCAGCAGTAGCACTTCGCCCAAAACGATTTTTTCGTATCCCAGAGAGACAAAACGTGATCGGAGGTATGCGCTTGACAAATCGGGAGGGATTCGCTATACTACGCAGCGTTGCAAGGGCAA
>NZ_JBWGQH010000043.1:0-25505 GCF_056331925.1 Chloroflexus sp. | reverse complement strand
GGCGCACCACCCCCGGTGTACCGCCCCACCCGGCGTGCCGCCTACCCGGCGCACCACCCCCGGCGCACCGTCCCACCCGGCGTGCCGCCTACCCGGCGTGCCGCTCCCGGCGCACCACCCCCGGCGTGCCGCCTACCCGGCGTGCCGCTCCCGGCACACCGTCCCACCCGGCGCCCCACCCGGCGCCCCACCCGGCACACCGTCCCACCCGGCGTCCCACCCGGCGTGCCGCCTACCCGGCGTGCCGCTCCCGGCGCACCACCCCCGGTGTACCGCCCCACCCGGCGTGCCGCCTACCCGGCGCACCACCCCCGGCGCACCGTCCCACCTGGCGTGTCGTCCCACCCGATGCACAACCCTTTATCCTTGCTAATAACCTCCCCAACGAATCAACCTTGACCCCTATCCGCGTCTTTACAAGCGGAGCGTAGTCATTGTAAGAAACCTGCTGTCATTTCGAGCGGAGCGAGAAATCTTAGCCTTGCGAGCGGGGCGTACACACTTCCATCCCCCACGGCCAGATTTCTCGGACGCTGGCGTGCCCTCGAAATGACAATGAGGCCGCGTAATGGACAGCGCGAGTGGGGCGCGCAAGCTTGTCATTCTGAATCAAAATTGGATCAGCGAAAAGACGTTGTGATCGCGCAACCGCTCGCGCCCTTTGAGAAATGTCAACTCAATCACAAAGGCTAATTCCGTAACATTCCCACCTGCCATCTTGATCAGATCGCAAGCCGCCGCAATGGTGCCGCCCGTCGCCAGTAAATCATCGATCACTAGTACATTTGCACCTGGTTGCAATGCATCACGATGAATCTCAAGTCGGTTTGTGCCGTACTCCAACTGATACTCGATCTGATAGGTCGCTGCCGGTAGTTTGCCCGGCTTGCGGATCGGCACAAGTCCTACCCCGAGTCGGTACGCTAATGGTGCGCTGAAGATAAACCCACGTGACTCGATTCCCACCACCGCATCGATTTGCCGATCACGGTACCGTTCGTGCAGTCGGTCGATTACCTCGCTAAACGCCGGGCCGTTACCGATCAGCGTTGTTATATCCTTGAATTGAATACCGGGAATCGGAAAGTCTGGGATATTCCTAATCAGACTGGCTAAATCCTGCTGTGCCATACGCCCTCCGTGCAAGCCTGTTGCCGATACACGCGCTATTATAGAGAACTTCTGAAGCAGTGCATGAGATTCATTGTGTCATCGGTAACAATTCACGCTATCCTTCCGTCTTGCATAGTACAATATATTGGCATCTAATTCGTATCTGCTCCGAACCCACTATGAATGCCATTGAATGTCATCGCCTGACCCGCCAGTTCGATCAGCTTGTTGCTGTTGCCGATCTCGATCTGAGTATTCCGGCAGGTACCATTTTTGGTTTCCTTGGTCCGAACGGTGCCGGCAAAACCACTACCGTGCGTATGTTGTGTGCCCTGATTGCCCCTTCGCGTGGGCAGGCTCGCGTGGCTGGGTTCGATGTGCAAACCCAAGCAGCAGCCGTTCGTGCAGTAACCGGTATCTTGACCGAGACTCCCGGTCTGTACGATACGTTGAGTGCGCAGGAGAATTTGCGCTTTTTTGCCCGTCTGTACGGCCTCTCGGCAGCACAAGCTGCCGAACGTGTCGCCTATTATCTGCGTTTGTTTGAGTTATGGGATCGCCGGAATGATCCGGTCGGTGGCTTTTCAAAGGGGATGCGGCAAAAGTTGGCAATTGCTCGAGCATTACTCCACGATCCGTCGGTTGTCTTTCTCGATGAACCGACGTCAGGTCTCGACCCGGCAGCCGCACGATCGGTACGCGATCTGATCAAGACGTTACGTGCCGGGGGACGTACCATCTTTCTTACCACCCACAATCTTGCCGAGGCTGATGAGTTGTGCGATTTAATCGGCATCTTTCGTACCCGCTTGATCTCGCTTGATACTCCGGCTAATCTGCGTAATCGTCTGTTTGGAAACAGTGTTCGAGTAGTGCTGTCCGGCCTAGCCGAGCCGTTCGTACCGGTGGTGCGTCGTTTGCCATTCGTTGTCGATGTTACAGCCGGTGAGCGGGAGCTGTTGGTGCGTCTTCCTGATCCCGATCAGCATAACCCGGAATTAGTGCGTACCATGGTCGCTGCCGGTGCCGATATTTGTTATCTGGAGCCGTTTACGCCTTCGCTTGAGACGATCTATCTCGAGTTGATGCAGGACACGGTAACACCTGCTGCCTGATCGTTATGCTGTGGCACCCTCGTGCGTTGCCCCCGTATCGCGCGGGGCTGGGCAACGACAGGAGTTGTACCTATCTCCTATCGGTTATCTGTGAGTTACTTATGCTGAATTGGGAGCGTATTTCCATCATTATCGCCAAGGAATGGCTCGAACTGCGCCGCTCACGTGGTTTGTTGCTGAGCACCTTCTTACCGCCGACGATCCTGCCGCTCTTTGCCCTTGCGCTCATCTTTGCTATGGGTCTGGTGAGTGACCCCGATACTGCTGAGATACCTGCTGCTGCCGTCGATCCGACGTTGACCAATCTTCGTCTCGAAGCGTTAGCACAGGTGATTTTCGGAAGACAGTTTTCAACCCTCTTTCTGCTCCTGCCGATGGTTATCCCAAATGTGCTCGCTTCGTACAGCGTCGTGGGTGAAAAGAATCGTCGTACCCTTGAGCCGTTGCTCGCCACCCCTATTTCGGTTTCCGAGCTGCTGTTGGGGAAGGTGTTAGCGACAATCCTCCCCGGTATTAGTCTTACGTGGTTGTGCGCCTTGATCTTCGCTGTCGGCTTGGGTTTCGTAGCCGTCGACCCAATCGTGCCGGGATCAGTCCTCAATCTGGGCTGGATCGTACTGCTTTTGCTGGCTAGCCCGTTATTAGCTCTTATCTCGGTGGCCCTTACGGTGATGGTTTCGTCACGGGTAAGTGATCCACGCAGTGCGCAGCAGATTGCTGCGGTCTTGATTGTGCCGGTGATGCTGCTCTTCGTCGGACAGATGCTCGGTTTCTTCGTACTGAATCCGTTGGTGTCGATGGTCTTTTCGGCTGTATTGTTACCGGTGGCCGTTGTGTTACTCTGGATAGCGACTCACGTCTTTCAACGCGAGACCATTCTTACCCGTTGGCGCTGAAAATGGTTGCGCCAAGGGGGTATAATTGACCAAAATGGTCATTGAGGGTGGTTTTATGGATAATTCAACCCTACCGATGTATGAGGTGTTGACATCGCAGCCGCCCGATCTGATCGGTGCAGTTCGTGAGACGATCCCATCGATCGGGATGTTGATTGATGCGTTGGAGCAGCAATCCGACCCAGCAGTTCGGCTAAGTCTCCTCCGCCAGATCGGGGCTGAATGGCATGCATGTGGTGGTCTTGCCGAGGTATTGACCGAATTAGGGTTACATTTGGCCGCACGGCTACCGATGTCGCAAGGGGTTGTGGTCAGTGAATTACTGCTGGCGTTTGGCGCTGCTCAGGAAGAACAACGCACGCGCGAGTGGGAAGCTCGGCTCGTAGCGCGGGCTGCCGAGCTAGACGGTCTACACCGCATTATCTCTGCTGCCAATTCCACCCTTGATCTCGATACCTCCTTGCAGACGGTAGTAGAGACGGTCGCACAGGTAATGAATGTTGAGGTCTGTTCGATTTATCTCTACGATAAGCATCGTGATGATCTCGTGTTGCGCGCAACACACGGCCTCAATCGGGCAGCCGTAGGCCAGGTTGTGGCACGTTTGGGCGAAGGGGTTACCGGGTGGGCCGCCCAATTGGGGTATCCGGTGGCCGTGAGCGATGTTTATCAAGACCCACGCTATCATCGTGAGCCGCAGTTGGGTGAAGAGATTTTTCGCTCGATGCTTGCCGTCCCGATTGTGCTCTTTTCGGCAGAACGCTTTCAGTTTAGTGCCGATAAGTTGCAGGGCGTTATTACCGTTCAAACGATTGCACCTCGCGACTTCACCCAAGAAGAGATTTCATTTGTCGAGATGGCTGCCGGCGAGTTGGCCTTCTTTATTGCCAATGCGCAACTGTACCAGCAGACCGATGAGCGTCTCCATCAAAAATTGCGTGAGTTGACGACCCTCCAACAGGTATCGAAATCGATTGCCGAGCAGATCGGTTTGCACGATGTTCTGAACCTGATCGTCGAAAAGGCCGTCGATCTGTCGAAAGTGGATCGGGCGGCGATCTTTCAGGTCGGTGAAGACGGCAATTTGAAGCTGGTTGCCAGTTATGGCGGTGAAGGAGATGGCGTGCGCGATTTGATCATTCAAACCGTGCGTGATGGTCGGCCACTGGCCGTGATGAATGCGTATCAAGACGCACGCTTTCCGCAGTTGCCAGAGGTAGCACGGCGCGAAGGTTTTCACTCGCTCTTCTGTATGCCGCTCCGCGCCCGTGGCCGTACTATTGGCGGCATCTGTCTCTACCAAGGCGAGCCACACCTGTTTGATTACGAGCAGGTGCGCTTACTCAATACGTTTGCCGATGAAGCGGCAATTGCAATCGAAAATGCTCGCCTGTACGAAGAGAGCCTCCGTGCATTGCGCGTCAAATCGGCTCTGCTTCAAGAGATGCATCATCGTGTGCGCAATAATCTCCAGACTATCGCCGCTTTGTTGGCAATGCAATTGCGTCGCCTCGATCCGGCTAGTCCGGGCGCCAAGGCATTGCGTGAGAGCGCTGCACGGATTCAGGCGATTGCCGCCATCCATAATCTGCTGTCGCGCGATGATATTGGCGTAACGACTGTCAGTGCCGTTGCGCGACAAGTGATCGAGAGTGTGCAAAGTACGCTCTTCGAGAGCGATATTCGCGTTGAATTCACCATTCTCGGCGATGAGGTGCGAATCGGCTCGCGCGATGCTACTGTCCTGGCACTTGTTATTAACGAGTTGGTGGATAATGCACTGACCCACGGTTTGGCCGCGGAAGGTGGGCGCATCGAGGTGGAAGCGGTGCTTGAGCAAGGTTGGGTTGTTCTCGAGTTGCGCGATGATGGCCCTCGTCATCCACCGCCACCGCCGCGGCCAAGTAGTGGTTTGGGCTTGCAGATCATTGAAACGTTGGTAACCGGCGATTTAGGTGGCACCTTTAGCCTCAGTCGTGATGAGGAAGCCGGTTGGATGCGCGCACGGGTTCGTTTCCCCCAACGGATTATCGAAGAGGACCGGCTGGAAGTGTAGCGTTTCTGTTGTCGTATCATGGGCAACAGGAGTATCATGTGCCCGTGTTCATCGTGGAGGCTCTGTGGATACAACGGTGTGGGCGTGGATTGGGTTCCACGCAATGGTGTTTTTGGTTTTAGCCCTTGATTTGGGAGTGTTTCATCGCCGTTCGCATCGCGTGTCGGTGCGTGAGGCCGGTATTTGGACGCTGGTATGGATTACGTTATCGTTGGCGTTTAACGGTTTGATCTGGCTCTGGCGTGGGCCTGAAGATGCGCTCAATTTTCTTACCGGTTATTTAGTCGAGTATTCGCTAAGTGTTGATAATATTTTTGTCTTTGTTTTGCTGTTTAGCTATTTTCGCGTTCCGCCACAATATCAACATCGAGTACTCTTCTGGGGAATTCTAGGTGCGCTGCTCATGCGCGGTACGATGATCCTGCTCGGTGCAGCCCTCGTTGAACGGTTTGAGTGGATTCTCTACCTGTTCGGTGCGTTTCTCCTTGTGACTGGGGTGCGTCTCATTTTCCAAGACGACGACCCCGACGTCGATCCACAACGCAATCTACTCGTCGCCATTGCGCGTCGGTTGCTGCCTATCACCCCGGAGATGCAAGGCGACCGGTTTTTTGTCCGTGACTCGGGACGCTTTAGCGCTACCCCCCTTTTCTTAGTGCTGCTGATCGTCGAAAGTACCGACCTCATCTTCGCCGTTGACTCGATCCCGGCAATTTTTGGGATCACGCACGATCCCTTTATTGTCTATACGTCAAATATCTGTGCAATCCTTGGCCTGCGCTCACTCTACTTCTTGCTCGCCGGCGTGATGGAGTCATTCTATTATCTGCGTTACGGCCTGGCGATTATCCTTTCGTTTATTGGAGTCAAGATGCTAACGCCGTTGGTCACCGGTTGGTTCTTAGGAGGTCATGGTCTTCATATTCCGAATACTGTCTCGCTGGCCGTTATTGCTTTGACACTGATCACAGCAATCGCTGCATCGATTATTCGTTCACGACGATTAATGACTGCGACCGACTCATATTGAAGGAGCTGTTTCATGCCGGATTTTCCTACCGAAGGCTCACCACCCTTTATCAATCGGATGCTAACGATTGCCGAGTGGCGTAACTACGTGGCGAACTACGATTTTGGCCGTCTAACACCTAGCCGGCTGGTGCTCCACCACACCTATCGCCCTGACGAGACGACGTGGCGCGGCTTGATCACCATGCGCGGGATTCAGAAGTTTTATGCCGGCAAGGGTTGGACCGCCGGCCCACATATCTTTGCCGCGCCTGACGGGATTTGGTTGGCGACGCCGATGTCGCAGATCGGTATTCATGCCGGTACCGGTAATGGCTCGCTGGCGCAGGGCTGGTATTCGATCGGCTTGGAGATGGTGGGTTATTTCGATAAGGTGTTGCCATCCGGGAAGGTCTGGGAGCATTCGGTAGCGGTGATGGGTGAACTTTCGCGGCGGCTCAAGATTCCGCCGCGGCAATTGATCTCATTCCATCGCGATTACACTAATCAAAAAAGCTGTCCCGGCTGGGCCGTTACCAAAGAATGGGTCTGGTCACAGGTAGAGGCATATCTCAACAATACTACCCCGCCACCACCACCACTACCTGGTCCAATCGGTGATCCGTCCCCCGACGAGGAGCGCTTGATCGAAGCTTTGCTGGAAGAGGGGTACAAGCCGAAAACGAATGGTCAGGGCTACAATGCCGATTGGGCGTTTCATCAGTATGCCCTCGAGCATCAAATCGGCATGCCAATGGGACCAAGCGTGCGGATAACATTCGAGGGTAAGGTCTACAATTACCAGCCATTCGCCCGCGATACGCTCTACTGTGAAGTCCCTAATTGGGGTGATGTGAAGACGCTCAGTGATCTGCTTGGTGGAAGTATCCCACCGAGTGGGTTAGGTCGTGTCTTACTCGAAGCAACATATCAGACCGGTGGCTCACCGTTCCGCCCCGACTGGGCCTTTCACCAATATGCGGTTATTAACCGGTTGGGGCCACCTGTTGGCAAAAGCGCTCAAATTACCGTTGATGGCAAGCAGTATGCGTATCAAGCCTTTGCCGTCGATACACTGTACAACCTTGTGCCGAATTGGCAAGATGTGCGCCGGTTAAGCCAGCTCACGGCTACCGATCCGGCAGCCGTCAAGTTGCGCGATGCATTGCTCACCGAGACGTACAAGCAAGCCGGTACGACGTATCGTCCCGATTGGGCCTTTCACCAACTGGCCCGTCAGTGGGCGATCGGTGTGCCATTGGCCAATAGTTATCAGATCACTATTGAAAAGACAACCTACGCGCTGCAACCATTTGCGCTCGATGTGCTTTACAACGTGGTGCCAAAATGGAGTGAGGTGAAACGTCTCAGTGAATTGGCACGCCGGCATGGGATGCCGATCCTTGGTGTAGCTATGGCTGCGCCGGTTGTGGAGATACCGAGACATGCTTTAACCCCACCAAGTGATAGTGATTTTACCATTACACAGATCACACCACCGGCGCAAGCCTTCGGTGAGCGTAACGGTGAGCGAGTCAGTATGATCGTTCTCCACGCTATTCCCGGCCCTGTCGAAGAGATAATTGCGGCCATGACCGACTTCAACGCGCGGTTTGCTACTCATTATCTGATCGGGCTTGATGGTCGTATCTACCGGCTTGTCGATGAGGCAAAGGCGGCATGGCACGCCGGGTTCGTCAGCGGCAATACCCGTTACAATCTTAACCGGATCAGTGTGGGTATTTCATTGGAGCGCCCGTCCGGCTGGCCGGCAGCACGCGATGCAGGTAATACCGATGCGCAGGTACGTGCGTTGCGTTGGTTGCTACGTCAGCTCGATGCGCGCTACCATCTCGATCCCGATTCTATTGTGCTCTGGTCGAGTTTAGCCGGCAGTGATGAAGAAGCGCTGGCCGGTTTGCCACTCGGTGCGTTACGCGAGGCGTTGATGGGCTGAAATCATCCTAATCTTCGTACCTTTGCGCCCTTTGCGCCCTTTGCGCCCTTTGCGCCCTTTGCGTCTTTGCGTTAACATATTTGCATAACCTATGTCGACCATCTTTCATCGTGCTTCCATCAACAATCTGCGCTACCGGTTCATCCTTTGGCTGAGCGTAGTCGCGCTTACCTTCATCGGTCAGCCAATATCACCGGTCGGTGCGCAATCGAAGGTCGTTGGTAACGGAACGCCGGCCAGTTGCACCGCTACCGCACTGGCCGCGCAAGTGGTCGGCGGTGGTACTATCAACTTCAACTGCGGACCTGACCCGCACACTATCGTCCTCTCTGCGCCATTGATCATCACCGCACCGCAGACAATCATTGACGGTGGTGGTCGGATCACGTTACAAGGCAATAATAGTCGGCTCATCGACCACTACACCACCGGTTTTACCGGAGTGAGCCGGCTAGAAGTGCGCAACCTCACCATCACCGGTGGCCGGGCCAGTGGCGGTGGCACCGACGAATCTGCCGTTGATGGTAGTGGTGGTGCGATTCGGAGTTATTTTGCTGCCGCCAATCCTTCCTTCACGCCGACCTTAGTCATTGATCGGGTCATCTTCCGCGATAATCAAACGACGCTCACTTCGGTGCCGGCAGGCCGCGATGCTTACGATTACGGTGGCGGCGCGATCTATAGTCGCGGCGGGGCCGTGATCATTGCCAATAGTCGGTTTGAAGGCAATCACGCCCACAACGGCGCCGGTGGTGCTATTCATCTGCTCCAGAGTAGCTTGACGGTGGAAGATAGCTTCTTTATCGGGAATAGTGCGATTGGCGCACAGCCACAGGATAGCTTTGGCGGCGCGATTTCGGCTGATGGCTTGGGCGGCGCTAACCGCCGTTTGCGGGTGGTGCGTTGCCTCTTTCAAGAGAACCAAGCCCACAATTCTGGCGGCGCTATTCATATCAACATGTACGAAGATAGCAGTGGTCTGGAGGTCATCGATAGCTCGTTCGTCAAGAATGCGGTGATCGGCGGTAGTCGCGGCCAAGGCGGTGCGATCGGCGGCGGCGGATCAGCCAATGGCTCCGGCACTGGCAACCCTAGCGTGTTGATCAGTGGCAGCCTGTTTCACGCCAACCGCGCCCGCCGCACGCCGGGGGCTGATGGCAATCCGCGGGAAGATGGCTCTGGCGGCGCAGTGGCGTTTCCCCAACAAGTTGCCCTGCGGATCGTCAATACAACTTTTGTGGCGAATCGGGCAGAAGGTAGCGGGTTCAATGCGAATGGTGGTGCATTATACGTGATCAACAGTCGGCCTGCGCCATTTGTTATCGAGACAAGTACCTTCGCCGAGAACTATGCCGGTTGGGTTGGAGGGGCAATCAGCCATTCCGGTAACGGCAGCGTGAGCAACAGCCTGTTTGTCAATAACACAGCCGGCAATGGTGGCAATGGCTGGAACATTCAGCAACACTGTTCGCGCGAGCTAACCCACGATGGTCGCAGTTTGCAGTACCCGCCGCGCTTGACCGGTGCGAATTTCTGGAATGATGTCACCTGTTTTGCCGGTAAGAGCGCGCCTAACCAAACCAATGATCCGCAGTTTCGCGATCCCATGCTGCGTGCGCTGACCAACAACGGCGGGCCAACCCAGACGATGGCGATTCCCGCCGATAGCCCGGCCCGCGATTCCGGCGCTGCCTGTCCGGCCACCGACCAACGCGGCGTCGCTCGCCCGCAACTCAATGCCTGCGATCTAGGGGCATTTGAATTGCAAGTGCCGTTGATTGCCACGCCGCCGATGGTAGCGCGTAACCAACCGTCGCCGGCGCTGCTGCTCTACGGGGTTGATTTTACTGCAGCGACCCAAGTCTTAGTGAACGACCAGCCCCGTTCCACTGTCTTCATCAATAGCCAGACCTTGCGTGTCGCACTGGTAGCGAGTGATGTTGCCAATCTCGGCACGCTCACCATCAGCCTGAGTGGGCCGGGTAGCGTTGTGGGAACGACGCAGGTACGAGTCGTCGAAACGGTCTTTATGGTCTACACACCGTTAATATCCAGGTAGAGCAGCGAAGCTGCTGAGATGGAAATTCTACCCCACGAATCGCGCTCTTTCCCCGAACGTTCACCTTAATTTAACATCATCTTAATATTTCAATGATATGTTCTTAACCCGTCCCTTGTATCGTATCCCTGCAAGCGTCGTTCTTTGCATGTCGGTAAGAGTGTTACACCACGATGTGTTCGTAGCCGGGCAGACGTTCTGCCTGGTATGGTACGCTTGCAGTTCGCAGATTGTATTGGTAAGGAGAAAGAACACGTATGGTAAATGGTACGAAACGGCGGGTCTATGGCCTTATGCTCATGGCGCTGATCATTCCAATGATCGCAGCATGTGGTGGACAACCGGCGGCGCAGCCAACGGCGGCCCCGGCCGCCCAGGCAACAACGGCACCGGCTCCGACGGCAACGCCGGCCGCCCAGGCAACAACAGCACTGGCTCCAACGGCAACGCCGGCCTCTGAGCTGGCTACGCTCAGTGGTGATATTCTGATCGACGGGTCGTCAACGGTCTATCCGGTGACGGCAGCAGCAGCGGAGGAGTTTTCCCAGAAAGCGCCGAATGTGCGAGTGAGCGTGGGGATTTCAGGCACCGGTGGTGGGTTTAAGAAGTTCTGCAACGGTGAGACGGACATCTCGAACGCTTCACGACCGATCCGGGAAGAGGAGCAGGCGATCTGTGCACAGAACGGGATCGAATTCATCGAGCTACCGGTGGCGTATGACGGGTTGTCGGTGGTGGTGAACCCGCAGAACGACTGGGCGACCTGTTTGACGGTGGCCGAGTTGAAGAAGATGTGGGAGCCGGACGCGCAGGGGAAGGTGACGAACTGGAACCAGGTTCGAGACGGTTTCCCGAACCGGCCGCTGGTGTTGCTAGGTGCCGGTACTGACTCGGGGACGTTCGACTACTTCACCGAAGCGATTGTGGGCAAGGCGAAGGCGAGCCGGGGCGATTATCAGGCGACCGAAGACGACAACGTGACGATTACCGGGGTAGGCGGAGACTTGAACGCACTCGGTTACTTGGGCTACGCTTACGTCGTAGAGAACCCGGGCAAGATCAAGCCAATCGCGATTGACGGCGGCAAGGGCTGTGTGGAGCCGAGCTTCGAGACGATTGCCAACGGCACCTACATTCCACTGTCACGGCCGTTGTTCATCTACGTGCGCAAGGAGGCGGCGGAGCGGCCAGAGGTGCAGGCGTTCATCAACTTCTACCTGAGTGAGGAGTTCACGCCGCTGATCCAAACCCCGCAAGTCGGCTATGTCGCGCTGTCGCAGGAGCTCTACCGGGCGATTGCCAAGCGCTTCAACGACCGTGTCTTGGGCACCTTGGTTCGACCCGGTGAAGAGGTTGGGTTGACCCTGGATCGCTATCTTACCGGTCAGTTGCCGCAGTCGGGGCCGACCTTTGATTACGCAACACTCAGTGGTGATATTCTGATCGACGGGTCGTCAACGGTCTATCCGGTGACGGCAGCAGCAGCGGAGGAGTTTTCCCAGAAAGCGCCGAATGTGCGAGTGAGCGTGGGGATTTCAGGCACCGGTGGTGGGTTCAAGAAGTTCTGCAACGGTGAGACGGACATCTCGAACGCTTCACGACCGATCCGGGAAGAGGAGCAGGCGATCTGTGCACAGAACGGGATCGAATTCATCGAGCTACCGGTGGCGTATGACGGGTTGTCGGTGGTGGTGAACCCGCAGAACGACTGGGCGACCTGTTTGACGGTGGCCGAGTTGAAGAAGATGTGGGAGCCGGACGCGCAGGGGAAGGTGACGAACTGGAACCAGGTTCGAGACGGTTTCCCGAACCGGCCGCTGGTGTTGCTAGGTGCCGGTACTGACTCGGGGACGTTCGACTACTTCACCGAAGCGATTGTGGGCAAGGCGAAGGCGAGCCGGGGCGATTATCAGGCGACCGAAGACGACAACGTGACGATTACCGGGGTAGGCGGAGACTTGAACGCACTCGGTTACTTGGGCTACGCTTACGTCGTAGAGAACCCGGGCAAGATCAAGCCAATCGCGATTGACGGCGGCAAGGGCTGTGTGGAGCCGAGCTTCGAGACGATTGCCAACGGCACCTACATTCCACTGTCACGGCCGTTGTTCATCTACGTGCGCAAGGAGGCGGCGGAGCGGCCAGAGGTGCAGGCGTTCATCAACTTCTACCTAAGTGAGGAGTTCACGCCGCTGATCCAAACCCCGCAAGTCGGCTATGTCGCGCTGTCGCAGGAGCTCTACCGGGCGATTGCCAAGCGCTTCAACGACCGTGTCTTGGGGACGTTAGTAAAGCCCGGTGAGGAAGTTGGCTTGACCCTAGATCGGTACTTGGGCAAGTAGTTTTCTCGGTATGTGCAGTATGAGCAAGAGCTTTTGCTCTTGCTCATACTGTCTCTCTATGGTAGGCTAGAAGCGGGCATAGCTTGATCGTAAAGGAGAGATGTTCGTGGCTGTTACCGATCTCCGTAAACCAATCAATCCCTTGCGCGTGTTTGGCGAGCGTCTTATTCAGGTTGCTCTCTTAGGTGCTGCTACTGTTTCAATTCTGACGACAGCAGGTATTGTCTTCTCTCTAGTATTTGAAACGATTGCTTTCTTCAGCGAAGTTTCAATTGTTGAATTCTTAACTGAAACTGAATGGACACCACTTTTTTCAATTAAGAAATATGGGATTTGGCCACTGCTATCGGCAACAATATTGACCTCAGCCATCGCAATGTTAGTGGCAGTCCCGCTCGGTCTGATCGCAGCTATTTTCCTGAGTGAATTTGCATCTGATCGTATTCGGCGCACGGTCAAGCCACTGCTTGAGATTCTGGCTGGTATTCCCACCGTCGTGTATGGTTATTTTGCCTTAACTGTGGTTACACCGTTTCTCAAGAACTTTATTCCAACGCTGAGTATTTTCAATTCATTAAGTGCCGGTTTGGTAATGGGGGTGATGCTCATTCCGTTCGTTGCCTCACTCAGCGAAGACGCTTTGTCGGCGGTACCGAACTCGTTGCGTGAAGCAGCGTATGGGTTGGGTTCCACTCGGTTCGAAGTAGCCACGCTCGTCGTTGCACCGGCAGCGATTTCAGGTATTGTAGCATCAATTGTGCTTGCTTTCTCGCGTGCCGTTGGTGAGACAATGATCGTGGCAATTGCCGCCGGTCAGAACCCACGACTCACCTTTGATCCCACCGTACCGGTCATGACAATGACGTCATACATTGTGCAAGTGAGTCTCGGCGATACACCTTACGGCTCCTTGAGCTACTACACACTCTACGCTGTTGGGTTTACCCTTTTCCTCTTTACCTTCGTGTTAAATATCTTCAGCTTCTGGATGGTACGTAAGTTCCGGGAGGTTTACGATTAATGTCTGCCCAAGAACAAATCGGAGTGAAGACCCAATCGGTTGAGAGAGTCACGGATCGGGGTAGTGGTAACCTGAAGTGGCGTCACTTCAAAGGCACCATATTAACCATTCTAGGATGGTTTAGTATTGTTTTCGGTTTGGGTATACTCGTTGTACTCATCCTCGACGTTATTAACAAGGCAACGGGCATCTTCACCGGCGGTACAAACTGGCTGACGTGGGAATTTTTTAACAATTTCGACTCGCGGTTTCCGGAACGAGCCGGTGCTAAGGCTGCTATCGTCGGTACCTTGTACACGATCTCTCTTACGATCCTCTTTGCATTTCCCCTTGGTGTTGCGGCGGCCATCTACCTCGAAGAATATGCACGCGATAATTGGTTTAGTAAGTTAGTCGAGATCAATATCAGTAACCTTGCCGCAGTCCCCTCCATTATTTACGGTTTACTCGGTCTGCAAGTCTTTGCTCGCTGGCTATTCCTCGGCCGTAGTATCATTACCGGTGCGCTGACGTTGGCCTTATTGGTCGTACCAATTATTATCGTTGCTTCCCGTGAGTCGATACGTGCAGTACCGTTAAGTTTGCGTCAGGCTAGTTATGCGCTTGGCGCAACGCGCTGGCAGACAGTGTGGCATGTGGTATTGCCGCAGTCAATTGGTGGGATTCTGACCGGCAGTATTCTTGCTGTATCACGCGCGATTGGCGAGACGGCGCCGCTGATTACGATCGGCGCTTTGACCTTCGTGCCCTTCCTGCCGCGTAATATCTTTGATATCTTTACCGTGCTGCCCATCCAGATCTTTAACTGGACGTCGCGCCCGAACGATGATTTCCGCGCGCTCGCGGCAGCCGGTATTTTGGTGTTGCTGACCATTTTGTTGGCGATCAACGCGCTCGCGATTTATCTACGTAATCGGTATCAGAAACGCTACTAATGTTGTGAAGGTATCCAATGACAGTCGTTCATGATATGGACCGAAACAATCCAAATGCACTTGAAGCACGGAATATGAACGTCTATTACGGTTCATTTCGTGCGGTCAAGAACGTCAATTTAGCGATTGAAAAGAACCGCATTACCGCTCTGATCGGGCCTTCGGGCTGCGGAAAGAGTACAGTATTGCGCTCGTTCAATCGGATGAACGATTTGGTGCCCTCGGCTCGGGTCGAGGGTGAGATCCTCTTCCACGGCGAAAATATCTACGCTCCGGGTGTTGACCCGGTGAACGTTCGTCGTCGGATTGGTATGGTTTTCCAAAAACCGAATCCCTTCCCCAAGAGTATCTACGATAATGTGGCGTATGGTCCACGTATCAACGGCTGGAAACTGTCTAAGCGTGAGATGGACGAACTTGTTGAACGAGCGCTGCGCGGCGCTGCACTGTGGGATGAAGTGAAGGACAAGCTTCACCAGAATGGCTTGTCACTTTCCGGTGGTCAGCAGCAGCGCCTTTGCATTGCCCGAGCGCTGGCGGTCGAGCCGGAAGTGATTTTGATGGACGAGCCGTGTTCGGCACTTGATCCTATCTCAACTCTCAAGATCGAAGAGTTGATGTTTGAGCTGCGCCAGAACTATACGATTATTATCGTGACGCACAATATGCAGCAGGCGTCACGCGCCTCTGATTACACGGCGTTTTTCTTGATGGATAGCGACCGTGCTGGCCAGCTTATCGAGTATGGGCCGACAGCGCAGATTTTCCAAAACCCGAAGGACGAACGCACCGAGCAGTATATTTCGGGCCGGTTCGGATGATGGCTGTCTGGATGGGAGCTGTATCGCCGGAAGGACTGCCTATCCGGCGATATTGTTTTGATCTACAATTGGGCAAGTAGGACGACGGATACGGTTATTCACGTCGCCTGATCCATCTTACCCGAAACCTGATGTACCTCCCGTGCTGTTTGCTCAACTTTGGACTTGTCCTTTGGGCTGATTGTTTGCGTATCGTCCTGGTCTGGGCTATAATGAGCGAAAGCGCAGAGGCCAGCGTCCCTGCCGGACACTGGCCTCTCCTAATGGATACGTGCGCATACTGTCCTAGCGCGTCTTCGCGAGTGTGCGCATGCATTGGGTACAGATGCGTACTTGTACCGGCTTACCACCGGGTGCCATTAACGTCGTCTTCTGAATATTGGGCTGCCAGACCCGATTGGTCCGGCGTTTGGAGAAGCTGACATTGTGACCAAACGAAGGTTTTTTACCGCAGAGTTCACATTTTGCCATAGGACTACACTCCGAATAGATACACCTTAATAGTCGCACTTTGCGAGACTATACCATATTGTATTCGCTTTGGCAAACCGCTCTGTATTGTAGGGCACACCATGGCACTGATGAAAGTTGTTACCGACGGCGCTGGCGATATTCCGTTTGACGTAGCGCGTGAGCTAGACATTGAAGTTGTTCCGCTGTCGGCGCGGATCGACGATCGGTTGTACCGCATTGGAATTGATATCAGTGAGGATCAGGTTTACGATCTCCTGTTCAACGACCACGACCGCGTCGAGATCGTCAAACCGACAGCGACCACTTTCGAGCAACTCTACCGTAGCTTGTTAGGTCGCTACGATTACGTGTATTCGATCCACCTCAGCCAGCGGTTAGGAACAATCCTAAACGAAGCACGGGCTGGGAGGTCACGCTTGCCGGCATCGAATACTCGGATCGAAATTATCGATAGTAAACTGGCTGGCATGGGGCTGGGGTCAATCGCCATTGCTGCGGCCCGTGCGATTCGCGATGGTCGTGCTCCGGCTGAGGTAAGTGAGGTAATTGGGCAGACGATTCGTCACACGCATACTGCCTTTTTCGTTGATACGATGGAGTATCTCGAACAAAGCGGCTTGCTCACCTTTAGCAGTTCGCTGATCGGGTCAATGCAGCGTATTAAGCCACTAATGATCCTCGATGAGGGAGAAATTGTACCCTACGAGCGCACACGTACACGCGCTAAGGCCATCGAGGGTCTCTTTACCTTTGTCGAAGATTTTCCGCATGTAGAAGATGTGATTATCCATTACGCCACTACTCCAGAAGATGTTGAAAAATTGCTCGAGAAGCTCGATCCAATTTTCCCACGTGATCGGGTGCAAGTCTCTCGGATGGGGCCAGCAATTGCCTCCCGTCTTGGCCCCGGTGCGATGGCCGTAACCGTCTTTGAAGGCTTTGATGAGGAATGACCGAGTCTGAGCGACAGCAGGTGACGGTGCTCGGTAAGACGTTGTCTGCCGAGCGCCGTGATGGATGCGCCGATCGCGTAGCTGACAGTGGTTTGAGTGCGTTTATTCGGCAGTGGTCGGCCACTGCCGGCAGTGCGGCGACCTTGCCGGCTGTGCAACGCGCAATTGGCTTGCTCGTTGGCTACGAACGTATGACGCATGCCGAACGTGATCAGGCGCTTGCCGCAGCCATCGAAGAGTTACGCTCACTGTTTCGTACCAACCACCACACTCCTGCGCTTGCCACCGCTGCACCGGTTACGCCACCGTCGCTTGCCCTTCGCCGAACTTCTTCGCGGCAGGGGCGTCAACGATTGGCGTCCGATAAGCATCCCTTAACCGATCTTGATCTCGATGCTAAACTCGACCAAATCGCCGGTATCGATTCACGCACAGTAGCCGGTTTTCGCCGGATCGGTGTCGTAACGATTCGCGATCTCCTGTACCACTTTCCCCGTCGCTACGATGATGTCAGCAGTCGTCGCGCGATTGATGAGTTGCAGGCAGGGGCTGAAGAGACAGTGATTGGCGAAGTGACCGACGTATGCACCATCGGCACTGGCTCCAAATTGCGCGTGCGGGTGGAAGTGAGTGATAAGACCGGCTCGATTGAAGCGATTTTCTTTAACCAGCGTTGGATTGCGCAGCAGATTCGGATTGGTCAGACGATTGTGCTCAGCGGTAAGGTGACGGTCTTCGGTGGGAAGCGGCAATTCACCAGCCCGCGTTGGGAACGTTATACTCCCGACCCCAACGCACTGTTGCACACCGGGCGGTTAGTACCTATTCATCCGCTGACACAGGGGTTGCACGAGAATCAGGCTCGCCGCTTGATCAAACAGGTGGTTGATACTGTAGCACCGCGTGTACCCGATCATCTACCGCCGGAGCGGTGTGCGCAGGCGGGCTTACTCCCACTCGGTGAAGCACTGGCTCAAATCCATTTTCCTACCAATCACGAATCATTGGCGGCTGCCCGTCGTCGGCTCGGTTTCGATGAGTTTCTCTTTATTCAGCTCGGCGTTTTGCAACGCAAGCGGCTCTGGCAACAAGAAATGGGTTTGCCATTTACAATTGATCCGCAGGTGCATGCCGAATTACTACGGCTGCTCCCGTTTCGATTGACGGCAGCCCAGCAGCGGGCGATCAACGAGATTTTTGCCGATGTGCAGCGCCCGTCGCCGATGGCGCGTCTGTTGCAAGGTGATGTCGGCAGTGGCAAGACGGTGGTAGCAGCAGCGGCACTGTTGCAAGCAGTGGCTAACGGTTTTCAAGGGGCGTTGATGGCGCCAACCGAGATTTTGGCCGAACAACACGCCAAAAATCTCAAGCAGTTGCTGAGCCGGGTGCCGGTGCCGCGTCGGTCAAGCGAGGCAATGAACGGTGAACAGTATCGGCAGATCGATTGGCGGGCGCAACTTGATCCTGAAGAGGCGGCACGACTGAACGAGATTGTCCAGATCATCGGTATGACGCCGGAAGAGGATATGGGTGGGCACGGTGTGCGCGTCGCCTTACTCACCGGTAGCCTGGGTACGCGCGAGCGACGGCGAGTACTGGATGGGATTGCCCGTGGCGAGATCGATGTCGTGGTCGGAACGCATGCCCTTATCACCGAGACCGTCCAATTTGCTCGGCTAGGACTGGTTGTGGTTGATGAACAGCATCGCTTTGGGGTCGAACAGCGATTGCGGCTGAAGGACAAAGGGTGTAACCCACACATGCTGGTAATGACGGCAACCCCTATCCCGCGCACGCTAACCCTTACCATCTACGGTGATCTCGATGTTTCAGTGCTCGATGAGCGGCCACCGGGACGGCAAGAGATTCGTACCCGTCGAATTAGCCGTTTTGAACGCGAAAAAGCTTATCGCCACATTCGTAAACAGGTCGCCGAGGGACGACAGGTGTACGTGATTTGTCCACTGGTTGAAGAGAGTGAGAAACTCGACCTGCCTTCCGCTGAAGAGATGTACGAAAAACTGCAACACGAGGTCTTTCCCGACTTGCGGGTAGCATTGTTACACGGTAAGATGTCGGCTCGCGAGAAAGATGAGGTGATGCGTGCATTCCGCGATCATCAGCATGATATCTTGGTCTCGACGGCAGTCATCGAAGTTGGGATTGATGTCCCTAATGCGACAACTATCGTGATCGAGGGGGCAGAACGGTTTGGGTTAGCCCAGTTGCACCAGTTTCGTGGTCGGGTTGGGCGTGGTAGTCATCAGAGTTACTGCATCTTGATCAGCGATAGTGATAATCAGCAGTCAAAAGAACGGTTGGCTGCTCTCGAACAGACCAACGATGGTTTTCAGCTCGCCGAGATCGATCTACAATTGCGTGGACCGGGTGAGTTTTTCGGTACACGCCAAAGTGGGACGCCCGATCTGAAAATGGCTCGACAGGGTGATACCCGCTTACTGAGCGAAGCACGGCGCATGGCCGAAGCCATTCTGTCTGATGATCCGGCCTTGGAACGCCCAGAACATGCGTTGTTGCGCCAGCGTGTCGATGCGTTTTGGACGGAGGCTATGCGCGCAGGGTAGACCGGAGAGAACATCGTTTCCTTTGTAGGTAAGCAATGAGGCTTAGCGATGCAAACCCAGACCATCACGTTGCCCGCTGCCCTCGGTGAGGCGACTTTACTGGAATGGTTGGCAACTGTTGGTGAGACGGTAACACCCACAACACCGCTAGTACGAGTGTTAACCGCCGATGCCGAATGGGCCGTCCCGGCACAGGTGGCCGGAGTGCTGGTTGAGCAGTTGGCGTCAGCAGGTGCGCGATTGTCTGGTGGTGCAGCTCTCGCCCACTACGCCCCGCCACGTCAAGTACGAGCAACGCCACTGGCTCGCCGGATCGCAGGTGCTTTGGGGATAGACCTTGCAACGTTGAACGGTAGTGGACCGGGTGGTCGTATCGGTCGAGCTGACGTGCTCGCCGCAGCTGGTATGCTCGTGGAGACGGCAGCAGCTCCTGCGGTTAACGTCTCTACCCTGACAGTTGCATCGGCGCCGGTTGTGCAGCCTGTTGCGTCTGACAACGGATCGGTGCAGATGCCGCCGATGCCAACGGAGACGGTAGCTACCTTATCGCAGGTGGTTATGTCAGACGGTGTGCCGCTTGCTAGCGTCACCATTGCTGTCAATCTTCAACCACTCATGCAACGTTGTGCAGCGCAGACGGCAGAGTTCGCCACGCGCGGTCTTCAAGCGACGCCGCTTAGCGCACTGGTCGCCGCCACAGCCGCTCTCTTTCCGCTACATCCTTTGCTCAATGCAGCGTGGGCTGAGACAGCCATTATGCTGCGACATCGCTATCACACTGCCGTCAGTTTATCCGATGGCCGATGGGTTCTGATCCGTGACGCCGGTGATCTGACCGAACGCGGTATCGCACGGATGTTAGCCTGCACCGATACTACCAACGATCTTGCCGAGGCCACGTTCAGTATCGTGGCAACAACCGGTTGGTGGCGGTTTGCATCACCGTTACCGGGAACGGCAGCGGCCCTGACGTTGAGTGAAGCGCAACGACAACCAATTGCCTTCAATGCGACGACATTGGTCGTTGGAGCAGTGGCTCAGCTTAGCCTGTGTTACGATGCCCGCATCCTCGACCATCTAGCCGCGATGGCCTTTTTACGCGATCTGTGTCGCCAGCTCGGTGTCGAGGCGCTGGCTGTAGCATCTTCATGCACCGATCCCAATCGTTGATTCAACACCACGAATATCTGCCATACATTCTCCGCCATGCTATAGTTGCGAGTAGTATAATTTGATTGTCTAGCCGGTAACTGTCTTAATCGCAATACACCCGAGGGAGTTAGCCATGGCGAGTAAGAAGCAGCGGATTGGCGTGCTCACGAGCGGTGGTGATGCGCCAGGACTTAATGCTGTCATCCGTGCGGTCGTCAAGTCGGCATCCAGTCTCGGTTGGGAAGTAATCGGGATCCACGACGGGTTTGAGGGATTGTTGGGGACGAAGAGCTATCGTGTGCTGACCAACGCTGATGTTCAGGGGTTGTTACCGCGCGGTGGTACGATTTTGCGTACCACGAATAAAGGTCATTTCGGCCCACGCCGCAGTGATGAGTTGTCAGAAGCCGATCCGTATGTTCGCGCCGTCAAAGCCATTGAAGAGATGGGGTTGCGTGCGCTGATTACCATTGGCGGTGAAGGTACGCAGCGGATTGCCTTGGAACTCCACAAGTTAGGCGCACCGGTCATTGGGGTACCGAAAACGATTGACAACGATCTCGCCGGTACCGATCGTACCTTCGGGTTTGATACTGCCTTACAAGTAGCGACCGATGCAATTGATCGTCTGCACACGACGGCAGCCAGTCACAATCGGGTGATGGTGCTTGAGGTGATGGGTCGGCATACCGGCTGGATTGCGTTGCACGCCGGTTTGGCCGGAGGGGCCGATGTAATCCTCATCCCTGAGATTCCGTTTACAATTGAACGGGTCACGGACAAGGTTCATGCCCGTGATGCCCAAGGCAGTGCCTTCAGTATTATTGTTGTCGCCGAAGGTGCGCGTCCACGCGGTGGAAGCGAAATGTACATTGCCGAGGGGCGTCTTGGTGGGATCGGGCATTGGGTTGGTGAGCAACTTGAGCGTCTAACCGGCAAAGATGTCCGGGTCGTTGTCTTGGGGCACTTGCAACGTGGCGGTTCGCCGTCACCATACGACCGCTTGCTCTCGACGCGCTACGGTGCTGCTGCCGTGCAAGCTGCGGCTCGTGGCATCTACGGTGAAATGGTGGCGTTGCGCGGGCAAGATATTGTGACCGTGCCGCTCGCCGAGGCGTGTGGCTATCTCAACCGGGTGCGTCCGCATAGCGATCTGGTGCTCTGCGCGCGTAGTTTGGGAATTGTGTTTGGTGATGAACTCTGATACCGCCCTCGTTGCCGGTGTCGGGGCAGAGGTGATGAAACGATGATCCGTTATGAGATTGCGGCGACGACGGTGACTACCGCGCCGCCAGAGCGGGTGTTTGCCGTTCTTGACGATTTTAGTAACTGGCCGCGTTGGATGCCTTCGCTCGAACGAGTACGGATTGAGTTGCCGCCGAACGACCATCCGCGCCAAGGCTATCGTTTCAAACTGCATGGGATGTTTGTCCATGCCGAGATGGAAGTGATCGACTATACGCCACTGAGTCGTGCAACACGCTTTCGGATCAGTTTTCCACCGTTTCAAGGAATTAACCGCTGTCGGTTGATCCCACTCGATGATGGACGTTACCGGATCGAGCGACTCGATCAGCTCGAGTTGCCCGATCTGGTAGCGCACGTAATCGATGCAACGCAACGCAAACGTTTTGAACAGCTTGCTCTAGAATTTCTGCATGCTCTTCGTCGGGTCGTTGAGCAGACACCACATGGAACCATCACCTCCGCTTCACCAACTGGCCGATCAGATTGAGCATGCCGGCGTTAGTGTGCCGGTGGCGATTGTGTTGCAGATTATTGCACCGCTCGATGTGATATGTAGTCAAGGCGCACAGGCTCTGCTGCCACTGGTGCGCGGTACCCGCTGGGCAGGTGTTGTTGAGCCGTTGACCATCCCCGAACATTGGCCGGCGCTGCGTGATCTCTTGTTAGCGCGCTTACAGGAACGAGGTTAATTGGGACTGTTTCCGGAAAGATGCTGAGAGTACGTGGGGAAGTGCGGCAGATACTGTGCCTCAGAAGTTTACTATTCAATATCGTTTTACCGCGTCCTAAACCGTTATTTCAGTTCAAACAATTGACAAAGCCGATCTGGTGGGTTACACTCAATATGATTGTAAGATTGTTCATCTCGAAGAAGGTTGCTTGTCGCGGGAAGAAAGGGAATACGTTATGACCCTGCCGGCAATCTTTTTGCTAGTTGCGCTTGGGATTGTCGTAGCATTTGTTTGGCTTCATCACGCGCGCGTTCTCGCCGGTCGTTTGCCGGTGAGTCGGTCGTTGCCGGCGCTAGATGTATTGCGGATGGCGCTCGCCCGTAGTGCCGAAACCGGTCGTGCGGTTCATCTTTCGCCCGGTGCAAGTACAATCGGTGCTGGTGAAGGTCAACGGGCGAGTACGTCAGAGCTGCTTGCCGGTTTACAGGTGGTTCGACAGGCCGGCGAACAGGCTGCGGCAAGTGGATCGGCTGCTGTGATTAGCTCGGCCGACGCCGTTGCCCATTTGTCTTTGCGTGGTGCAATACGACAAGTGTACCGTGGAGTTGGTCAGCCACAGGCGTTCGATCCGCGTCGGATCGAACTGTGGGCGCATGCCGATCCGTTGGCGTATGCGGCGGCTGTGGCAGTACAGTATCATCGTGAACCGTTGGAAGCGAGTATGATGGTTGGGGCATTCGGACCTGAGGTCTTACTGGCCGCTGAGATTGGCGCCCAACAGCAGATTCCGCAAGTATTAGGGAGTACCAATCCGGCATCGTTAGGTGTGATGTCTGTGGTTACGCCCCATGTGCTGATCGGCGAAGAGATCTTCGTCACGGAGGCCTATTTGACAACTGCGTCTGCACCACAGGCGCGTTTACTTACGCATGATACGTTGCGTGTAACGGTGATCGGGTTGATGGTGCTGGCGTTTGGTTATGGTGTGATCCGAGCTGTGTTCGGCTTGCCGGCTTTGCCGGGGTGGTAAGCGTATGGTATCGCTCTTGCGCAATCCCCGTCAGTTAATTGCAGTATTAATTGCCGGGGTGAGTGGATTAATTGTACTCCTTGATTTTGTCGGTGCTGGCCCGGTCGTGAACGCACTGGCGATGGTGCTGGTGCAGTGGGCGGCACTCATTACGGCCCTTGCGGTTGTTATTGGGGCGGTAAGCGTCTTCAGTTCTCACCTCCGTCGTCTGCATGCGCGTGCACCCGAAGCCGGTTATAGCCTTGTCTTGATCATCGGTATGGTGATCGTGATCGTGGCCGGTATCTTTTATCCAACTCGTACTGCCATGGGGTTGACCCTTCCGATGACGTTAGCCGCTCCGCCGATCCGTACCGTCTTTCGTCTGATCTATGAACCGCTGGCTGCCAGTTTGCTGGCATTACTCGCTTTTTTTGCCCTTAGTGCTATGTTACGTGCTCTGCGCAGTGGGCAGACTGAAGCGATTGTCGTTGTTAGCATAGCGTTGTTGGCTTTGGTGATCCAGTTGCCACCATTGACCTTCATTCCCATTATTGGCCAGATGGTACAGTGGCTGAATGACTATCTTGTAGCTGCCGGCGCACGTGGTCTGCTGTTGGGCTCGGCAATTGGTGCACTGATAGCCGGTGTGCGTCTGTTGATTGGCTTTGATATGCCGTATGCCGATCGTTAAGGGGATCGGCACCGGCGTTTGATGTGCCACTATGGAACACTTACCACCATGGCTTCGTAACGTACCGTTGCCACCAGCGCCGGATGAAGATGACGTAACTCCGGCATGGTTGCGTGGTATCGATAGCTTGACTCCCCCACCACCGCCGGCAGTGGCAGTACCACCGGATTGGCTGACCGCCGATGAACCGATGGCCGAAGCGACGAGTGTGCCGGACTGGTTGGCGGAGTTGCAGGCAGAGGTAAGCGATCCGCTAGCCGATGCTCAATCGGCGGCATGGCTTCGTGATGCCGATTCAGGTCCATCGGGAGAGGCTGTGCCACCGGTAGAGCCACCGCCGACAACGAGTTCGCGCCTCCGTATGCCGATGGGTCCAACCGATCTGCTGCGCAGTATCGGATACGAAGAAGCACTCGAACCGGCATCAGAACCATCGTTAGAGTCAGAAGTACCGGCAGATGTTGATACCGGTGTGCCTGATTGGTTGCGTGAATTGAGTGATGAAGAGATTACTGAGGCGTTTGCTACTGCGCCGTCTGAACCTTCCTTGCCGACAAGTGAGCCAGCAGCGAAAGCAGAGTCGATTTCTGAGCCGGCCCTTGATGACTGGCTGAAAGAGTTGGATCGGATCGTCCCTGAAACTAGCTCGACCGATTGGTCTGCCAATGTAGCTCCCGGTGACGAGACAGTCTTTGCCCCCGATGCACCGGCGTGGTTGGACCCGAATCAATCCGCAGCGAGTGACACATCTGCGTTTGATCTACCGCCATGGTTGCAAAATGTTGCCGGCGATGAGCCACCGGTTGCTGCCGGCTCGGTACGGCTCGATCTACCGACATGGCTACTCGATGACAATATTATTACTTCCGCTCCATCCACGACCACTCCACCAGTGGCACCGGATGCGCCTACCTTGTTTGCTGACAGCAATGCCGCATCACTTGATACTGGCGCCGCTGATGGCGGTAGTGCCTCGTGGTCGCCGGATGAAGGTGTAGCCGGTGCTGATGCTGTACCAGAGTGGTTGCTAGAAACCGAACGTCAATTAGGTGCCGCCGGTGAAGAGATGGTACTACCATCTGCCAATACTGACGAGGCACCGGCGTGGCTGCAAGCCGAGGAACCGCTCAGCGACGTGCCGGCGTGGTTGCGGGCCGAAGAGTCAACCGCACCGACCGACGACGTGCCGGCCTGGTTGCAGGCAGAGGAACCGGCCCGTGATACATCTAGTGAAATACCGACGTGGTTACGGGAAGCTGATGCCGGTGATCTTTCTGCTTGGGAGAAAACTGAACCGGCACGAGCTAGTGGTTTAGATTGGTTACCGGCCGAGGAGCCGGCTGACGCTGCTCCGGCCTGGTTGCAGGCAGAAGAGCCAACCGCACCGACCGACGAC
>NZ_JBWGQH010000042.1:0-27264 GCF_056331925.1 Chloroflexus sp. | reverse complement strand
TCCCGTTGAGATCGATCCATCGCGGCGCGCTGCCGTGTAGATAACACAAACCCAGTAAAGCCGCACGGTAGTGCGGCTTCCCGTTGAGATCGATCCATCGCGGCGCGCTGCCGTGTAGATAACACAAACCCAGTAAAGCCGCACGGTAGTGCGGCGCTCCCAACAGCCCCCACCGGTACGGCTCGCGCATACACACGCAACGAAGCAGAGGGTGCAAAGCGCCTCCCGTAGTGGGGCACACCGCCATGCACCCTCCTCGGCAGGATACCCCTATGACTCATGCAACTCACCTTGTAACTCGATCACCCGCGCCCGGAACTCATTACTCACCGGCACACTCCGTCCGGCGGCATAATCGTAAGCTACCAACACCGACTGTGCTGTCGCAATCAGCGCGCCATCGCCGAGGCGAGCAATCGCATACTCCATGGTAAAACTCTTACTGCCGATCCGACCCACCCGCACACCGACCAGCAGTTCATCACCGAAATGGGCCGGCGCTTTGTAGCGGATCGTCTGCTCGGCCAAAATAATACCTAACCGATCGAGCGAACCACCAACTAATTGCTGATAATAGGCGATCCGCGCCGACTCACAGTAGGTTGCGTAGACGGCATTGTTCACATGGCCGAGCGCATCGAGATCACGAAACCGCACCTCGATTGGGTAATGAAACGGATATTCGGCCAGTACTGCCGGCACCGGACGACTCATGACAATCGCTCCTCACTTTCACACTAAGATTACCACGTATCTTGTCACTCTCTGGTATAATGGCGCTCAACGCTACACCGACGTGTTCACTCGACTTCCAAGTACCCAACTACAGCAGGATATACAGGAACGCATATGACAGCAAGCAAAGGCACCATTTTTATCATTGACGATGACCTCAACCTCCAAAGCATCTTGGCGATTGCCTTGCGCAACGCCGGCTACGACGTCATCCTTGCTCGTGACGGTATAGAAGGCCTCCGCCTGCTCAACCAATGCTCACCGAGTTTGGTGTTGAGCGATATTATGATGCCCAATATGGATGGAGTCGAGACGTTTCAACGTATTAAAGAGCGTCTTCAAGACGACGGTATCCCGATCATCCTGATGACTGCCCTTAGCCGCAAACCGTGGTTTGCCGACCTTGAAGCCGAAGGTGCAGTCATCCTTCAAAAACCGTTCGAGGTTCAGCATCTCATCGACATTATTGATCGGACGCTGAGCTGAGAGCGGCAAAGTGTGGTCGTAACCGGTCATACGTCTCGTTCAACGCCTCAGGGATCAACTTGGTATCGCCAATTACCGGCATAAAATTAGTATCACCACTCCAACGCGGCACGATATGCATATGCAAGTGATCGGCGATCCCGGCCCCAGCAACCCGACCAAGGTTCATCCCAAGGTTGAACCCATGCGGGGCGTATTCGGTCTGAATGATCGCGACACTCTGCTGAGTGAGCAAAAAGAGTTCGTGCGCCGTTGTACTATCAAGTATAGTAAGATCGGCGACGTGCCTATACGGCACAACCATCAGATGCGCGGTGTTGTAGGGGTAGAGGTTCATCACCACAAAACACTGCTGCCCTCGATAGAGCACTAATCGCTCGGCATCATCACGACCATCGGCAGCGGCCATCGCACAAAAGACACACCCATCATCAGCAGTATCACCCTGTTTGATATAGCGCATGCGCCACGGCGTATACTTGATCTCCATCATGACTCCCGTACATTTGCACGTAAGAACGCTTCAATAAACGGATCGATCTCACCATCGAGGACGGCCTGCACATTGCTCGTTTCGTAATCGGTGCGATGATCTTTAACGAGCGTTGACGGGTGCAGATAGTAGGTACGCATCTGGTTACCAAACGCTGCCTCACGATATTCACCGCGCAAACGAGCACGCTCTTCAGCCTGCCGCTGCAATTCGCGTTCGAGGAGACGCGCCCGCAAAACCCGCAACGCCGTTTCGCGGTTCTGAATCTGCGAACGCTCATTTTGGCAGGTTACCACAATGCCCGTCGGTAAGTGGGTGATCCGTACTGCCGAGTCAGTGGTATTGACGCCTTGCCCCCCATGACCGCCACTCCGAAAGACATCAATACGCAGGTCTTCCGGCTTAATCTCAACCTCTGGTGCGTCATCCACTTCGGGCATGACCTCGACACGGGCAAAGCTAGTTTGGCGCGTATGAGCAGCGTTGAACGGTGATAGCCGGATCAGTCGGTGAACTCCGGCTTCGGCCCGGGCATAACCGTAGGCGTATGGCCCACGGATTTCGATAGTCGCACTTTTGATCCCGGCCTCTTCACCTTCACTCAGATCGATCAAGTTCACCGTATACCCACGCCGTTCTGCCCAGCGTGTGTACATCCGCAGCAGCATCGCTGCCCAATCTTGGGCATCGGTGCCGCCCATGCCGGCTTGGATCGATAAGAACGCATCACGGTCATCATAAGGACCGCTGAGCAAGATCTCAAGCTCGCGCTGTACTACCTCACGCTGCACTGCGCGCAACTCAGCGGCAAGATCGGCTGCCAGCGAGTCGTCACCCTCTTGCTCGGCCAACTCGATCAGCTCGGCCAAACCGGTCATCCGGTGGTCGAGATCATTCCAGAGCGCCACCTCTTCTTTCAGCCGTGTCAGCCGCTGCATCAACTCTTGGGCGACGCGCGGTGTATTCCACAACTCAGGATCAGAAGCCCGGACTTCAAGTTGTTCAATCTCGGCCTGTTTCGCTGCTAAGTCAAAGATGCCCTCGCAAGTTAGCAAAGCGCTCGCGGATGGTTTCCAATTCTTCATGCAATTCAGCTAACATAGCCTCTCCTTGATAGCGCTTCTATTTAGTATCACTCTTCCTATGGTACCACAGCTCAGCCACTCGTATAATACAGGGGAAGCAGCCGTAGATCGCAGAGAAACGGAGTACATATGCGACTGATCGGGATGGTTTTGGGGATAGTGCTGGCGCTGATCGGCACACCGCTCTCTGCACAGAGCAATGCCCTCTACTTTGTGGCTACCGGCCAGCGACTTGACGATACGTATGGCTTTTTGAGCGCGTGGCGTGAGGGCGATGGAGCATTAACGCTTGGTCAGCCGATCAGCCAACCGTTCCGTGACGGTGATCTGATCGTACAGTACTTCGAGCGCGGTCGGCTTGAGCTGCATCCGGCGTACAACAACGCTATCCTCCGTGGACGAGTAGGTGCCGAGTATGCCGCAGCGTTAGGTCGTTCGTTTCCGCTCCCGTCGCACGCTGTGCGTGAAGCACCCGAACGGCGCTATTTCACCGAGACCGGCTATACCATAGGGCCACCGTTTCTTGCCTTTTGGGAAGCGCATGGTGGGATCGCAGTCTTTGGCTTGCCGATCAGCGAACCGTGCTGGGAATACATCGGTGGTACGTTACAGCAGGTACAGTACTTTGAACGCGCACGGCTCGAAGTCGATCCCCGTTCGGCCTCCCCGACCAAGACGGTGCAGGTTGGTGATATAGGCCGCGATCTCGCCCGTCTACGTGGGATCGATTTGCGTCCGGTTGCAGCCGAAAACGCGGTACCGGTCGACGCCAACGGTCACGTACAGGAACTACCACCACCCACCGTCACTCCACCACCGCTGCCAAAAGCACCTACCCCCCGACCGGCTCAACCGACCGCACAACCCGCTCAGCCGGTAGCACACTCAGGCGACAAGCTCATCATCGTCGATCTAAGTGATCAGTGGCTCTATGCCCTTGAAAATGGTCGCATCATCTTCGACGCACCGGTTTCAACCGGACGCGATGGCTTTAATACACCGGTTGGCGCCTTTAGTATCTACGCCAAAGTGCGCGAACAGACGATGCGTGGCTGTCTCGGCGGCGAGTGCTGGCTGGTGCCAAAAGTACCCCATGCGATGTACATTGTCGGTGGAGTAGCCCTGCACGGCACCTACTGGCACAATCAGTTCGGCACCGGTGTACGCCGGAGCCACGGCTGTATCAATCTTCCCCTCGTGTCCGCAGCGTGGCTCTACAATTGGGCGCCGGTCGGAACACCGGTGATCGTGCGACAGTGAGCGACCAACAGGCGTGAAGCTAGGGGTGTTGCGTCACCACAACGGTTTGCACCGTCTGCCACGCGCCTACGTTACCCGCATTGTCAATCGGCTTTACCCGTAAAACATACGTGCCGGGAGCCAACGGCGGTATGAGCACCCTTGGCTCAACCTCAAACCATTCACTCTCGCCGTCAGGATCGGGGCCAAGGTATAGGCGATAACCGGTTACTCCAGAGAGCGGATCGATGGCAGCAGGCCATGTCAGGATTGCCGATTGGTTGGCCGGAATGGTCGAGCTACTCAGCGTGATATGCAATACCGGTGGTGAAACATCATACCCTACCGGCCCATAGCGCGCTAACGTCTGGCGACCATCAGGCCCCCACGCACGCACATAAAGCGTATGCCAACCCTCCCCCATATCAGATAGGCGAGCATAGCCATCGTAAGCGCCGGGGAACATCGGCCCATCGGCAGGCGGCTCGCTATCCCACGCTTGACTCAGCCCGCCGCCCCCCCACGTCACGCTAAAATCGATCTGGTGATCAACGTTGTACCATCCTGCCGGTAACGCCACACTGCTAAACGTTACTTGCGGATCTTGGAGCGACATCGCAGTCAAGATTGTACCACCATGCTGATTACAACCACCGATTTCCGGCAGGTCATAGCCTTCAGCAAACCGTAGCGGTACCGATTGTCGCCCACTCCACCCGTTTGCTCCGGCGGTATAGGCAGTGAAGTGGAGATGTGGAATACCGGGCGAACCGCGATCCCCGGCATAGCCAAGCACGTCGCCTACCGCAAAAGCGTAGCCGCGTTCGGTCGTCACCGGACGACTAAGATGGGTATACATTGTAAAGAAGTTATCCCCGTGGAAAAGGATTATCGTTCCGCTCCGCGCTTCCCAGTGCCAGAGCGTACCGGCAGCAGCAGCCCGGATTGGAGCGTTATAGGTTGGCCCATTGACTTGGGCTAAATCGAGCGAATAGCGATCCCAGCCATTGTGGGTACCACAAGCATAGCCTTGAATAATCCGCCAAGGTTCGCCGGGAGGAGTGGGAAGAACGAGGGTGGGCGCAGCGGCGACCGGCCACGGTCGAGTGACGAACGTCAGCATCACGGCGATCAACCAGCCTAATGCTCTTAGAGCGTATTGCCGGCGCGTCGAATGCAGCGACATATCGATTGTTTCTCCTCCGGACGTTGCCCAGACGAGGGCAAACGTCATTCAACACGGAATCACGTCGTCACACCGTAGTGCAACGATGAGACAGGACGATCATGGTCCTGCCGCGGAGTGCTGTGTCATATACAGCAAGGTATATGACATATGTTGCCTATATCATCTTCGATACGGCACGGTGGCAAGATACCATAATCCGCTAAAACAATCAAATGAAGCACTCGAACCGTGCAATATGGGCAGAGGAAAGCTTGACTTTGGCATTTGTCAAGGTGTGTGATCGGGTATAATTGTTCCCATGGAAAACATGACGAGTATAGGCAAAGCGGTGAAGCTGTTGGGGAGTGCGATCAAACCCTTGCAGCAGTGGTAGCGAGAAAGGCGGTTGATTCCAACAGCAAGCACCGGTAGTAGTCGCCGCCTGTGCAACGAATCGCGGATCCGCGCATTCATCGGCTCGCGCACGTCGGTAACTGCACCGACATCAGTATTGTCGCGCTTCTAGTCCGGCAAAAAAGTCATTTAACGGAGAACACTCGCCGAGTTCGTTGTTGTCAGGAATCTTGCGAACGTTGAGTTCGTGAAGATACTGGTGGTGAGCAGCACGTCACCCAGGACGATAGCAATGACTCCGGGTCTTATGAACGTTGAGTTCATCGAAAACATTGGTGGTAGCTTGAACTTTAAGCGCAAACGCTTACTTGAACGCATGGATGCTATTGGCTGACGCAAGAGCAAAATTCTGATCCTTCCTACCGCGACCGGCTTGTAAGGTTCGATTTTGAGTAGCTCAAGCAGTTCGCCCAGATCAACAGATGCGAAAATCGTGGTTTTTAATCAGGAGAGCTGCTTGCCTGAGCAGGAGATGGTATAAGACCTGATAACCATCGCCGTGTGCTTTGCGTCACAGCCGGGGTGAGAAACTACCGAAAAACGTTGCAGGATACACCTCATGCAACAGATGGATAAAATTAGCACAGGTAGAACGTTGGATTGGTCACAAACGACCCATGGCGTCATGGGTATCGATGTAGGTATCAAGGCTGCGGCCACGTTTTCCAATGGTGCGTCCATCGAGGCGCCGAATCTGCTCAAAGCGGCGCACGTCGCTTCAAGATATAATTAGCAACATAGCCGCATCATCGAGGCAGCAAACGTGCGTATGGTTCTTGCGGTCGATGCGCCTGTACCAAAAGACAAGATACTGCCTCGCATGAATCCATACGAAGTCTGCGCTAACCTTGACAAGACTATCCGTAAGGATGACTACTACCGAAACGATGTCACCTATATGCTCATCACACGAGACCGCTGCGAAAACCAAGCGATGGTTGTAGAGCATGTATCCGTCGCGGGGATGACGGCCAACAAACCACTTGCTCACACGATTGGTAATGTAGGCGTTGGGTTACTCCACACGCAAATTGCAAGCAAGACAACACGCTCTGGTGGGCAGATGATGTGTGTTGAGGATCGGTATCCACGCACATACCTTTGTTCGAGCTGTCGCCGGAAAGATAACATGCTGATGGTGTGCGATTGGAAATGGCTGTATCCACACTGCGGCACAATTCATGATCGGGATCACAAGGTAGCGCACAACCGCAAACAGCCGGCAACAGCACCCCTCTTACCCGAGGCAAAGCTCACCGGTAACAGCAGCACTGTCTCTGAAAAGGTACAAACGGAAACGTTACACCCATCAGATGCGAACTACGTTCGGAACGAGAAGGAACCGTGTGCACTTCTGCACACGTTCTTGAGAGCAGTTGCGTACTCTATATGTCACACTTGGAACCAACCATCTTAATCGTTGGCGCCGCCGACACCGGGCGAGCACCGATTGCCGTTGCCCTCCTCCGCCGCTTGGCGCAGGAGCATGGCCATGCGTGGCAGATCGCTTCCGCCGGCGTCGTTGGTCACGACGACGAACCGTTGCAACCAATGGCGCGCGATGCACTAGCCGTGTTTGGCATGACCGACAACAACCACACTGCGCGCTCGCTCACTGAAGAACTGGTGAATGCAGCCGACATCCTGATCGCCGTCGATAGCGGAATTGCCCGATTCTTACGCAGTCGTTATCCACAGGCGAACGTTACCTCGCTCGGTGAACTGGCCGGCCGCGCGCGCGATATTCCCGATCCGGCAGGGATGCAGATCGGTGCGTGGCTCCACTACACCCGCGAAATGGAATCGTTGCTACGCGCCGGTTATGAGCGACTCGTCGCGCTGCTGCACGGTGAAGCAGCAGCTCCGGTTACTCCGGCCCCATCACCTTCAGAACCGCTCGTCCAACCAGAAGTACCTGCGCCGCCTCCTCCCTCCAAACGACAAGCGATTTGCGAACGCGCTCTACGCTTGCTCGATGCTATTCAAGCAATGCCGGATGTCATTGACTGGCCGGCAGCTCGTGGTCGTCTCCAGATGACCCTGACCGAGCTGACGACCCATATCGCTGATACGACCGATCTTACTACTCTGTACGTCGAAGCGCTCAACCTCTGGCTCGCACGTCAAGCTGGTGTTCCATCCGGTGAACAGCTCAGGCAATTGCGAACTGCCATCGAGCGTGGACAACGCCCAATCGGTCAAGCTGAAGTGATAGAGGTGATGCGGTGGGGAGCAGGATTATCGGCGGAGTAGGATTGCCCATCCACTACGATGAACCGTTGCGCTGCGGAATGGCTCACATCATCCGCATAGCTTTAGTCAGCGCTACCTTCGGTTTACCATACGATGGCACCGATAGCAGCGCACGCGACTACTACGACCAACGATGGTAGTCGCCACACGTGCAATGCCGCGAAGGCGCCGAGCACCAGTGCGACATCGGTCGGACCACGAATCGCGCTGGTGATGACCGGTTGATACAGTGCTGCCAACAAAATCCCAACGACTACTGCATTCACCCCGGCCAACACTGATTGGGCGACTGGCTGTACACGCAAGGCAGCCCAAAACGGTAAGGCGGCCCAGATGAGCAAAAACGAGGGTGCGAAGATTGCTATCAGTGCCAACATCCCACCCAGCCAACCACCTGGCGAAACCGCTGCTACCACACCCAGATAGGCACTGAAACTGAACAAAGGCCCCGGCAGTGCTTGGGCTACACCATACCCAGCGATAAATGTTTCAGCACTCATCAAACCGGTTCCAACCACGACCGGGGCAAGAAGGGGTAACACAACGTGCCCACCGCCAAAGACGAGTGAACCGGTACGCACCATCCCGGCAAGAAAACGTAGTGTTTCGTTGTCACTCAGCGGTGCCAGCAGTCCTGCACCGACGAGTAAAACGACAAACATCGCGACAAAAGCAAAACCGGTACGTGGACTAATCGGTGAGGCAACCACAACACCGCTTGGCACCGGTAGACGCAACAGCCGCCAACCAACTAATCCACCTAACCCGATCACCACGAGTTGCACCAATGCATCAGACCAGATCAGCAATACTAGCGCGGCGAGTATTGCCATACTCACCCGCAAGCGATCTGGGCAAAGCCGTTGGCCCATCTGCCACACCGCCTGAGCAACGACTCCCACCACTACCAGCTTCAGCCCGTGCAACCAACCACTCGCCGGATCGCCAATCACGCTCACACCATACGCAAACCCGATCATCAGCAGAGCAGATGGTAACGTAAAACCGAGCCACGCTGCTAGCCCACCAAGCAACCCGGCACGTATCGTCCCGATCGCAATACCTACCTGGCTACTGGCTGGACCGGGTAAAAATTGGGACAGCGCGATCAGGTCGGCAAAGGTCGCCTCATCAAGCCAACGCCGTCGTTCGACGAACTCACTCCGAAAATAACCAAGATGGGCTACCGGCCCACCGAAGGAGGTCAGCCCTAAGCGCAAAAATACCAGAAAGACGGTGAGGGGAGAAGATGGATGCATGACATTGTGACTATGACTATCGCTGCTTCAACGACTCGGTGCCGATTCGGCTCGCATACCAGCTACATATCTCACGCAGCGGACAACCATCATTCCGGTCGAGAAAACTGTTGCGACCGGGTTGACGCGAATAGATCCGTCGTGAAGGTGGACCATCACAGCGTGGCTTTACCAGACAGTAGCGCACAGCCAGCTCGTTCAACTGGGCATGGAGATCGGCCAACAGCATCGGATCGACAGGTAATGCAGTGGCAATGGTCTGTTGAACCTGCACGTAGCCGGCCCGTTCCCAAACCAACCTTTCGGGCACCAGTCGGGCAAAAATTCGCCGGGTATAGGCATCAACAACAAAACGCGGATGCCCACCGGCATAGAGCATAATCACATCTGCCGTCTCCGGCCCAATCCGCGGCAATTGCAAGAGTTCGGTGTACAGCCTCGGTGCAGGAAGGCGTAACAGAGTCGCCAGATCGCCGTAACGCTCGCGAACAATGCGGGCTAAGGTGATCAAGCCATTTGCCTTCTGCTGATAAAAGGCACATGGATAGATCAGCCGTGCCAACTCACCGGCATCGGCATGCGCCAATGCAACGAGATCGATCAGACCGTTCACATGCAATCGTGCTATCGCATCCTCAACCGTTTCCCAGCGTGTCTGTTGTACCAGCACCGCACCGATGACCATCTCAAGCTGCGGTTCGGTACTGATAATCGGCCACCACGGATGCGCGGCAGGCGGACCATACAGCGGACCGAAATGATCCACCAATCTTCGGTAGACCTCGTTGACCAGCCACGACCAAGGTTGGGAGAGAAGGTTGGATTGCGATAGGTTCATAGCAATCGTCTACGATATTTTACGATACAAGTTTAACCACGATATCTCCACTCTATTCTCTCACCATACCCGATCTCAGTATGACACCAAATGCTTCCCAATGATGACCACGTTGCAGTCGCGGTCGTGGTGACATACACCCCGAACAATCCCACATGCGCCCCATCAACGACAAATCATCGCACACAGGCCACACCCGGTACGAGTCTTACCGGACGGAAATCACCGGATGCCAGTTGCCGTCGCAAGAAATCTTAACATCAACATCACTGTCCTTCCGAGCGCCGCGAGCAATCTTCACACCACCCCCGCTGTCATTTCGAGCGCCGCGAGCAATCTTCACACCACCCCCTCTGTCATTTCGAGCGCAGCGAGCAATCTTCACACCACCCCCGCTGTCCTTCCGAGCGCCGCTCAGGGTGACAGCCGGCAGCCACTTCCTAAACCCAAACCACTGTCCTTCCGAGCGCAGCGAGCAATCTTCACACCACCTCCGCTTAGACAGTCAGTACCGAGCCGCCTAACATTGTGGCGGCAGTGTGAATAGAAACAAAAGTACGAGTCATGCACATTGCTTCCGCAGAATGTGCGCACCATAACTACCAGCAATACTAACACTTTGGACTAAGCTTGTGGCATCGCCCCTTGCACTGCCACCGGCATATACATCTCGCGCAGATATTCGGCCAACATCCGGCGCGTGCTAAAGAGTGGTGCTACTGTCGCAATTGCCTCCTTGCAAATCTGAATCCACTCCACCGGAACCCCATTTGCATCGCGATGATCGTAGAAACGGGGTGCAATCTCGTGTTCGAGCAGATGGTAAAGCGATTGCGCATCGTTCCAATCCTGCTCGTCTTGATTCGCATACTCACGCTCATCACCGATAGCCCAGCCGTTGCGCCCATTGTACGCTTCTGGCCACCAGCCATCGAGTACCGAACAGTTAGGCGCACCGTTGAGACTGGCCTTCATCCCACTTGTGCCACTCGCTTCGTAAGGACGACGCGGGTTGTTGAGCCAGACATCGACACCTTGCACCAGTGCTCGCCCCACCGCAATATCGTATTCTTCGAGGAACACTATCCGCCCGACCAGCCCCGGCTGCATCGAGAGACGATAGACCTCTTGGATAAACTGTTTGCCCGGATCATCCTTAGGATGCGCTTTTCCGGCAAAGATAATCTGAATCGGCTTACCGGGCCGGTTCAAGATGTATTTCAGTCGCTCAATATCTTTAAACAGCAATGTTGCCCGCTTGTAGGTCGCAAAGCGACGGGCAAAGCCGATCGTCAGAATATTCTCTTCCAACACCGGCCAAACCGGCGCCGGAATGCCCAAGCGGATGTAGTGCTGTTGCAGCCGCTGACGACTGAACGCGATCAGATCGCTCTTCAGTTTTTGATGGGTTCGCCAGAAGGTCTCATCGGGAATCTGGTATACCTTCCGCCACATATGCGGATCATCGAGGTTTTCTTCCCAGTTTTTGCCCAAATACGAGGTATAGAGTGTTCGCATCTCCGGCGCCAGCCACGTCGCCGTATGCACACCGTTGGTAATCGAGGTAATCGGCACCTCATCTTGCGAACGACCGGGATAGAGCCACTGCCACATGCCGCGTGCCACATGGCCATGCAATTTGCTCACCCCATTGCGATAGGCCGAAAAACGCAATGCCAGCGCTGTCATTGCAAAGGTCGGTCCCCATTGCTGCTCTTGCAAAGCCAGATTCATAAACTCATCGCGGGTGAGGTTGAGTTGCGGCCAGAAACTCCAGAAGAACTTCTCGATCATCGGCAGCGGGAAGGCATCATTACCGGCGGGTACCGGGGTGTGGGTCGTGAACACACAATGCGCCTTGACCTGCTCCATCGCCTCGTCAAAACTGTATCCCTGCGCCACCAATTCGCGACACAGTTCGAGCACAAGGAAGGCCGAGTGCCCTTCATTCATGTGCCAGACAGTCGGTTTATAACCGAGACGACGCAGCGCCCGCACACCACCTACACCAAGCACCAACTCTTGCGAAATGCGCATCTCTTGGTCGCCACCGTAGAGCCGCGCCGATAATTCGCGATCTTGCGGACTATTCGGGTGGATGTCGGTATCCATCAACAACAACTCAACCCGACCAACTTGAAACTTGTAGACCTTGGCGTAGATCGTGCGACCGGGTAATTCCACCTCGATCACCACCTCACGCCCGTCGGGATCGAGCGCCGGTAGCGCCGGCACATCGGCGAAATTGAGCTTGTTGTACTCGGCGTGCTGCCAACCACTAGGATCGATGCGCTGCCGAAAGTAGCCCTGCGGGTAGATGAAGCCAACACCGACCAGTGGGATGCCCATATCGCTGGCTTCTTTGATGTGATCGCCCGACAATATGCCCAAACCGCCTGAGTAGATCGGTAGGCTTTCGTGGAGGCCAAACTCGGCACTAAAATATGCGATCAACGTGTCTTTCGCATCGGGATAATTCTTTCTGAACCACGTCTTCTCAGACCGCATGTAGCTATCAAAGCCCTTGAGTACCGCATCGTATCGCTTCAGATAGGCCGGATCGTTGGCAGCAGCCTCAAGTTTGCGCTGACGCACATCGCGCAAGAACTCGACCGGGTTGTGATACACCAGCTCCCACAGCTCTGGGTCGATAGAACGATAAAGGTCCTGCGCTTCGGGATGCCACGTCCACCAAAGGTTGTAGGCAAGTTCACGAAGCCGAGCAATCCGTTCGGGACATGGAGTGAACAGAATCTCGTGTTCAAACCGTAGCATGGTTTCCTCACATCAGATAGATTAATCAACCACCGGTATTACCGGTATTACCGGCATGATACAGAATGCGTACAATGACTGCCAATCTCATATAGGCTCATACGCTGCGCAGCATACAGAGTGGTTGCCTGCATTGTAGCCGCTCATCGGAAATTTGTCTACTATGCAACTAATTTTAATACAACTGAATTGGGATACCGTCTGAATGGGGTGAGACTGCTATAATAGCGCCGAGATTGGTCGGTCGAGAGTTTATGTTCACTCAGCGAACCGGTCACCGACTGCACCTACGACGAAGAGGATATGGATCATCACCTCACGAGCCGGTGGGTTATCGAACTATCCAGCGAACATCCCACTGCACAATTGGCAGCCCAAGAATTGCGTCGCGCTATTCAGCGTATGGGTGGACCCGCCCTGAACATCACCGGTCATGCCAATGACCGGCGCCTCGCATTGCGCCACGGTGCCGACGGAGATGGCTTTGTGCGCATTGCCGATGAGCGTGGCCTCACGTTGATCGGCGAAGGACCACGTGGTCTGCTCTATGCCGTGTATCACCTGCTCGAAACGCTAGGATGGCGTTGGGTTGGTCCCGGACCCGCCGATGAATACGTGCCCCGCCCGTCCACCATCACCTTCCCCACCACCACCGTGGCCGAACAGCCGGCGTTTGCCCGCCGTGGGTTGGTCATCGGGCACGATCTTTTTCTAGCCCAAGGCAAAGCGTGGATCGAGTGGGCAGCGCGCGTTCGCCTCAATACCATCTTCATCCACACCATCGCCGATCATAGCATGCCACTAGGAGCTTGCCGTCAGCGCACCTGGCAATCACACCGCAATCGGCTCTGGCCGTTGATTCACACACGGGGCTTACGTCTTGAGATCGGAGGACACCACCTTACTGCCGCTATTCCACGTCGGCTTTTTCGACAACAACCCGATCTGTTTCGGTACGATGGTCGCCGTCGTGTAGCGAATGGTAACCCTTGTCCCACCAATCCGGCAACGCAGGCCCTCGTCTATACGTGGGCCAAGCAGTGGTTTTATGCCGAGCCTGCGGCAGCGGTTTACCATCTCTGGCCTGACGATCGCCTTGCAGGTGGTTGGTGTGCGTGCCCACAGTGTTCCGGTTTGTCGCCCGCCGATCAGTCGCTGCTGCTGATGAATGTGATGGCGAAAGCTCTGGCCGAAACCAACCCGCAAGCGCGCCTTACTTATCTCGCGTACCATGACACGTTTGCCCCACCCCAACAAATCACACCGGCAGCCAACGTTGAGGTGCTCATTGCCCCACGTCGCCGTTCGTATGCCGTCGGGATCGGTGACAGCACGCATCCGATTAACGGACCGCTCGCCGATGCCATCACAGCGCTGCGCACCACCTTTCCCACCGGCGCCGGTGTGTTCGAATATTATCTCGACGGCATCCTGTTCAAATCAACCTTACCGCCGCTCGGTGAGATTATCGCTGCCGACCTACGCGCTTACCACGAGTGGCGCCTTGACGGTGTATACGTCCTCCTCACCGGCGACCGGCCATGGTTGGCACCCGGCCCCAATCCGTACAGCTTCGCCGCACTGGCGTGGAACCCACAACGTGACCCCATCGCGCTGCGCCGCGAATACGCCGCCGTCCGTGCGCCAACGACGGCAACATTGCTCGATTGTGCCTACGCCAAGTTGACCACGGCGTGGCAGCGCGCTCTCAACGTCACTCCCGCCGAAGTGAAACGACAACAGCCCGGATTAACACGTGATCCGATCACCCAACCGCCACGCGATCTCCTCGATGGCTACGATGCCCCGCCACCGCATTGTGAACAACGTCTCGTTGCCCTTCACGACGCACTGGACACACTACCTGCGGGGGAAGCAGCACTCGCGGCGGCTCGCCGTAGCGCTCACACCGAACAAGCAGCGCTCGCCGGTGACATCGCCGAATGGACGGTGAGTGCATTGGTGCTCCGTTACTTCGCAGCCCGCCAAGAGGCCGCGGTCGTGCAAGCCCGTCGCGCGCCACCGGCCCGCCAACGTCAAGCCATCGCGACTGCCCGCGCTACCTACGCCGAACTCCTCATCTGGGCCACACGCTATGTGCCAAGCTCTGCTCACGCCAGCCATCGTTTGCTACGGTCAATCTTCGCCCTGCATCTCGACCACCTCGAAAGCCGGATTACCCCGCCATGGTGCCAACTGTACCTTCGTTGGCAGCGGTTAGGGGAATTGGTACGGCTGTTAGCACAACTATGGTGGGATTGGCATACAAAACCTTGAGACGCCGCGTGGACGCTCTCACCTCAGACGAGGTTCCGACGACCCAACCCAACAACGGCAGTACCGCCGAAGCAGTACCGCCGTATGCACTCACGTCAGACGATATTCCAGAGACCCAACCCAACTGCAACTACCCCGGTCACAATGAGAACCGCCACCCAAATCAGATCGGTATTGATCCACGCTCGGCGCAGTATCTCCAGACCGGCCACCCGGTACACGATCAGGGCCAGCACTGCCATCGCCAACAACATACCGAGCGTATGTACCACAACGGCCAGCGTCGCACCGATCAACGAATCGCTCATAGCCGGCGCGTGATGTCCATGCCCGGCATGCATCACGTGATGCGAAGCGTTCATGGCAGCAAGCATGGGCGCCACCATCAAACCGGCCCCATGCACCGTAGCCATCAGAAACGACCACCACGCCAACTCGTGCGCACCGGCCCGAAAGCGGGTCGTGGGATGGCGAAAACGCGCCAGTAGCCGCCACCCACTAAACCCTAACAAGACGACACCGGTTAACACGAGCAAGGCATCGGCCGGTAATGTATAGCCGAGCAGAGTCGTCACGAACGCTGCCACCGCAATTGCTGCCGCGTGACCGATTGCAATCGGTCCCATCGCCGTAAGCACAGCTTGAGCTCGCCCCTCTTGCAACCCCAACGCCACGGCAAACAACCAGCCCATCGCCGGGTTGAGGCCGTGGAACAAACCAAGCCCAAACAGTGAAAGCCAAATCCAAAAAGTGGCCTGATCCACGCCTCACCTCCGCCAGAAGATCACAATCTGCGATTCCACGCAATCATGGGAAGCAATACGAATCGCTTGACGCATCACCACCCTGCAAACGAATTTGATGCACCCGCCGATCACCAAAATCGACAAAGAAATTGGGATCGAATTGCATACCACCCTGCGGATCAACATCAACCTTCACCATCCACCCTTTGATACCGTCAGGATAGAACTGTTCGTCCCACGACAAATAGAGTGAATTGGTGAAATAGACCCGCCGACCATCACGACTGACTTCGACCATCTGCGGTCCACCGTTGAGCGGCCCCGTTGTCGCCGGATGACCGGCACGGCGGACGATCCCACCAATCTGGAGCACACCGGTCAACTGCGGGTGGAAGGGATCGCTGACATCGTACTGGCGCAACTCACCGGTACCCCAGCACGACACGTACAAAAAGCGATCGTCAACGCTTAGATTAATATCGGTGACTAGCGGCGGCACTGCTTTAAACGGTTGGAGAATCGGCGGCAGTTGATCTTCGCTGGCCGGTTCAGCCGGTATCTCGATGACCTTCTGGATCTGCCACGAACCGTTATGACGATGCCAGAGCCAGATCGATGCCGACAAGTCTTTCAGACTCACCACACAGTTGAGAAAACCATACGCTTTCGTCGGATCGTGCGCCGGACGTAGCTCCAACGCCATTTGATGCTCGGCGCCGAGATCGAGCGTCTGGACGTGACGACGTCGGTGCAAGTCCCACAGGTGAATGCGATGACCGTACTTGCCGGCGAGCAATTCCTCGCCCAGCACACCACTCTCGACCATCCGCGGAGTACCCCACTCGCTGGTAATCAACGTATCGTGGCCGAGGTGCCACCAGAAATCGTAGTGAAGATACTGGTCGGCGCGGTCGATCTCCCAACGCCCTAGGACCTCAAACGTATCGTGATCGAGAATAAAAATACCGCCCGGCCCTTCACCCTCGGGATTACCCAACGCCGAGATGTAGATGCCATCGGGTCCACAATGGACGGTGTGTGGGCGCGCATAGCCGGTACGCTCGAACAATACGTCCGGTTCAATGACCTTCACAACGGTTGGTTTGGTTGGATTTTCTTTGATATCGAGAATGGTGATGTGCGAACTGCGAATATCCGGCACAACCAGATAGCGCCGTTCGACGTGCGGATGGGGAGCGTTGGGGCAGAGCATCGAACTGCACGCATTCCAGCCAAAATGGTGAAGCTCACCACCGGTATAGGGCATCTCCGTAGCTCCAACCACCTTGCCAAACGTCGTTGATTGTGGATCGACGTCCACGACACACATTGCATCAGGCTGACCATCACGCTGTGAGTTGAGCCGCACAACATACGCTAACGTTTCTGGGGGTGCTTTCGTCGCCATCCGTGGTGATGGGTAAAACGTTGGATCAGGCCGCCAAATTGCCATAGTGAGACCTCCCTCTCTGTACAAAGCCACTCGTCTGCCCGAATACCGACCGTCGACAGTAATATAACTTTGTCAGGCAAGAAAGTCAATATTTCATCGAATATGCGTCACCGACCCTGGTCAAACGACGAGGGACACGCGACGATCACCAATTAAGCTCGCCAACGAGCCAGCCCTCCCTCACCGGAGATATGCAGTTGCAATCGTGTGATACGTCAACTATACAACGTGCGTAGTCGATGGTCAAGAGTTATTTCACGACTACGCCTCAACCGGTTACTGTGAGCCATTCACCATGCTGCCGCCAATTGGCGCGAACCGAGTATAATGGTCGTGGGTTATTTGAAACGATCGGGACGATGCCAATATGAACGATAACTTTTTTGCCTTCCAATACCACGCGCTTAAGCCACTCAAGCAATGGGGCCTCGGCAACATCATCGGTGGCACCATTCTGACGCTCATACCCGGTTTTTGGCGTCACTTCGGTTTGCAAGCGCTCAGTTGGGGAGCAATCGATTGGCTACTGGCCATCGCCGGTCGACGGGAAGCGCTGCTCAAAGCCGAAGATTTGGTCGCCGGTGACCTCGACGAATCGGCGGCACACGCGGCTGCCGAACGATTTCGCACGATTTTGTTGATCAATGCCGGTCTTGACCTCCTCTACATCGGGAGTGGTCTGTGGCTGTTCCGCACGTCCGGCGAACGCGCCGACCGCCGTGGTATGGGCGCCGGGATTTTTGTTCAGGGTCTCTTTTTGTTCCTCTTTGATAGCATCCTCGCTGCTGAGATTAACCGGCGTTGGATCCCACCATCACTATGATCGATCACCGCATTTTTCCGCTCTTACGCTGCCCGACCTGCGGCTTGCGTCCGCTCATCGTCGAAGATCACGGCCTGCGCTGCCCGCGCTGCCAGACGGGTTACCCATTCTGCGATGGGTATCTCGATTTGATGCCACGCGGTGCTGCCTTCGATTACGTCTCGAAGTATGTTACCGATGAAGAGCAGTTGGCCGCCGAACTCGATTACCGTGAACTGGCTCCACCCTTGCTCGCTGCGGGTGTGCGTGACCGCACACTCCGCCGGCTGATGCGCTGGCGCAAGACCGATGTGGTACTTGATAACGGTTGTGGAACCGCCAAGCATGCGGTCTGGAATGCGAAGCATGTTGGGCTGATGGTTGGCTCTGACCCGGCCACCCTTTTTGCCGATGAGGCGGTGCGCACGGTGACGCTGGTGAAAGCCGACTCACGTGTGTTGCCGTTCGCCGATAACAGTTTCGATAAGGTGTTTGCCATTGATATTCTCGAACATTTTCCGCTCCCGGTGATCGATGCGTATCTGGCCGAAACCGCACGTGTCCTGCGGCCCGGCGGGCGTATGATGGCCTTCTCGAACACCCGTGAGCGGTCACCGATCCAACCACTGATCGATGTCAGTCGCAAGATCGGGCGGCTCTTTGTGAAGGCAGGCGTTTATGATTTTGAACGTGAAAAGCTGCGGAAGTCCGATCACATCAAGGCGCTTGCTACTTGGGAAGATGTGGTCGCTGCCTTCGAACGGGCCGGTTTGCGTCCGGTAAAGGTGGTGTTCTGGAATAGTCTGTTTACAACGTTTGTCGAACATGTGCTGATGAAGCTCGGTGAAGCGATGATCGGGCGGATACGTGGACGCACACCTACCACCGATGTCCCGACGCGGGTGAGTGCCGGGACGGCCCGTGAGATTCGCGCTCGTCGCCGGATGCGTGGCTATTTACGCCAGAAGGGTCCGGTGTATTATGCGCTATTGGCGGTTACACTGCTGATGGAACTCGATCTCTGGTTATTCGGTTGGATGCGCTGCGGTAGTTATTTTATCCTGGTGGAAAAACCGCGAGCGTGATGGGTATTACGCACGATGATAACCTACCGACCACTTACCCCAACCGATTTCGAGCAATTCTGGGCGCTAGATAGCTACGCTTTTGCCCGTCAATATCACCGTGGCCGTTACACACCGGAGGTTATCGCGCAACTGCGTGGCTTGTTCGTCAATGGTGAGCATGTTGCGCAATTGCAGATTATGCCGTTTCAGATGCAGGCCGGCCACGGCGAATTGCCGGTTGGCGCACTGGGGAGTGTGGCAACCTGGCCGCAGCACCGACGCCGTGGGTACGCTCAGCGTCTGTTGCGCGCTGCTTGCGATGAACTGCGCGAACGTGGTGCAGTGTTGGCGTTGCTGTATCCCTTTCACGCCGATTTCTACCATCGGTTGGGGTGGGCATTGGCCGGCGAACGGCGGCTGGTTCAACCCACACCAACTCATTTGCGTGCCTTTGCTCCCGCCCCCGGCAGCTATCATCCGGTCGGTGTTGACCAGATCGAAGAGCTTGACACTATCTATCGCGGCGCCTTACGTGGACGTTATGGCCCCCTCGTGCGCGACCGCACATGGTGGCAGATCGATGTGTTACAAACATGGGACGGTGAACCGTATTCCGCCTATATCTGGCGTGATGAACAGGGTAACGGACGTTCGTACCTGATTTACCGCCTCGAACGGAGGAGCGACGGTGACCGCCTCGTCTGCCGCGATATTGTCGCGCTCGATCCGCTCGCACGCGCCCAACTCTTTGTCTTTATCGCGTATCACGCCGATCAAATCGTCGCCGCCGAGATTCCAACCCCCATCGATGCCCCACTCAATGCTCTGCTGCCCACTCCTGCGCCGACGACGGTGATACCATTGTTTATGCAGCGGGTCCTCGATGTGACCCGCTTGGTGAGTCTGTATCCCTTTGCTACGGTCAATGGTCGGCTGCGTATCCAAGTTGCCGATGACTGGCTCAACAACAATGTCGGTTGCTACCAGATTGAATGGTACGACGGTCAAACAACCGTCAGTCGTCTCGACCACGCTACTGTCGATCTCGCCTGCACCAGCAGTACCCTTGGTCAGCTCCTCAGTCGCTACCTGCACCCACGCACCGCCGCCGCTTTTGGCTTGCTCACCGTATACCAACGCGCGGCCTTGACCCTCCTCGAACAGGCACTGGCCGGTCTACCACCGTTTTGTGGTGACTATTGGTGACGATCGCCGCCACCCTCCCACGTTCACCGTCGCAAAATCCTGTTACAATCGTTGGCGCTACAGCGGCAAGCAAAGCAGCCCCGCCGTAGCACGCTGCATAATCTTGGCCAGACAACAGGAACCGTGCTATGCGTCCACTCTTTATCTCACCACTCGGTCGTGGTGGTGTTGATTTCAGTATTCAGAACATCACCCGTGCAGTCAGGCGCACCGGTTTGGCGCCCGAACTTCTGCGTTTACCTGAACTGTACAATTTTCTCCCGATGCTCATTCCCGCTACCCTCCCCGCCGACATTGTCCGTCGGTTCGACATTGTGCAAGGCCGCTCGCGCGTCGCATTTAGCCTGCGCAACTACGAACGCCCGGTGGTCACAACCGTCCATCACCTCACCACCGACCCGGCGTTACAACCGTATAGCTCATTCGCCCAACGCCTTTTCTACCGACTGGTCGAATCGCGCTACGACGGCCTCTCCATCGCGTATGCCGATGCAGTTGTTTGTGTTAGTCGCTACACCCAACGGATGGTTGAACTAACTTACGGTCGGCGCGATACCGTCCTGATCTACGACGGGATTGACACCGATGTCTTCGTTCCACCGCCGGGAATGGCGCGCCGCAACGATGGTCTCCCACCGAGCGATGCCCGCATTCGGTTGTTGTTTGTCGGCAATCGTACTCGCCGGAAAGGGTTTGACCTGCTCCCCCAGATTATGGATCGTTTACCCGCCGATTATGTCCTCTACTACACCGGTGGCTTTCAAGGACGCGATACCGGGCCACCCCATCCAAGGATGATCCCGATTGGCTCACCCGACCGCGCCGGACTGGTGGCGGCTTACCAGAGTTGTGACATCCTGCTCTTCCCCTCTCGGCTCGAAGGGTTCGGCATCGCACCGGCAGAAGCATTGGCCTGTGGCCGCCCGGTGGTGACAACGAACGTCGCCGCGCTGCCTGAGGTGGTTGACGATGGTCTGAATGGATTTTTGGTCGCCCGCGATGATGTCACCGGTTATGCCGAGAAGGTAAGAATATTGGGTGAAGATGCCGCACTGCGCCGCCGTTTCGGCGAGCACGGTCGCGAGAAGGTCGTGGCGAAGTTTGGCTACGGTCCGCTTGGCGAGGGTTTTCGGCAACTTTACGCGCGATTGTTGGGTAGGGATGACAACTGAACTAACGGCATACAGAGGAGTGCCCCGCACTCCCGCCCAACTGCTGCCAGTCATCTTATGTAGAAAGATGGAAAGCCGGGCCCAGCAGTAACTGCCGGCCCGGTCATCACGTCACACTTATTATGTTAACTCAACGCGCCTCTGATACCGGAGACGCATCACCATCAGGCGTCACCGTCGGGGTACCGGCGAACGGTCGCCGGTGATTGAGAAAGAGCAACACGCCACAGACCACAATCGCCACCATACTCACCAACTGTGCCACCCGAATACTACCCTCGCACGAACCACCAACCCCATTCGCACACAAACTATCGATACGCAAGCCTTCAATCCAAAACCGTCCGCTCGAATAGATGATCCCGTACAAAAACAGCAGATCACCCGGATTGAGCCGCCGCCGTTCGGGCGGCGCCAACCGACCAAAGCGGCGGTCGAGCCAGAGCAATATTCCCACCCCAACCAGATTCCAGACCGACTCATACAGAAACGTCGGATGGAAGAGGGTCGTGATCGGGTAGGTCGTCAGATCGTTATAAGGTGGCACCCGGTACTCTGGATCAATCCGCAACCCGAACGGCAAATCGGTTGGCCGGCCATAGGCTTCTTGGTTGAAGAAATTTCCCCACCTGCCAATACTCTGGGCCAGTAAAAAACCCGGCACACAGACATCGAGCCAATCCCAGTAGGGCAACCTGGTATAACGGGTATAGATTACCGTAGAGAGCAACGCCCCGATAATGGCGCCGTGGATAGCAATCCCACCGGTCGTTAGGTTAAAGACACTCCACGGGTTCGGCGCAAAGCGTTCCCACTCAAAAGCCACATAATATATCCGTGCACCGGCAATACCGAGCACCAATCCTAGCATCAACTGATTCCAGACGTGATCGGGATGATAGCCACGAGCAACGGCACGACGTGAGGCTAGTAACGCTGCAATGAGCGCACCGGTCATAATGATCGCGCCGTACCAACGTACAACGATCGGCAATCCGAACAGCGTAAAGCTGATCAGAAACGGGTCATCAGGTGGATAGAGTACCATAATCGTTCCAGTACATCCCACTGCCCATCAGCAGTGTCGCAATCACCTTACAACGATGCCACATACCGCACGGCACGGACGATCGGCATGACGACGCAGGGTATGATCGGTCGCAATCACCTTACAACGATGCCGCATACCGCACCGCATTGCGAAAAATCTGCAACCCATCTCCCTCACGCCGAACCGGTTCGCGGGTCCACCGTGGGTGCTGATGCGGTAGCACAGCATTTTCAGGGTGCGGCATAAGACCGAGCACATTCCCCTGCGCGTTACACAACCCGGCAATTCGATGCGGTGATCCGTTCGGATTAGCCGGATATTCATCGCCAAGATACCGCAGCGCAACCAAACCATTCGCCTCGAGTTCGGCGAGTGTCGCCTCATCACGTACAGCAATCCGACCTTCACCGTGCGCCACCGGCACCTCTATCGGTTGCTCAATACCGCGCGTGAACAGGCAGCGACTGGTCGGCGCCGGCTCAAGATGTACCCAACGGCACTCAAACTGACAAGACTCGTTGGTCGTTAACGTCACCTGCGGCGATCGACGTGGCGGGCCGGGTAACAGGCCGGCCTTGACCAGTACTTGAAAACCATTACAGATGCCGATCACCGGGCGACCATCGGCCACAAAACGTTCGAGTTCTTCACCGAGGCGATGAATCAGGTCAACCGCCAACAAACGACCTGCCCCCAGATGATCGCCATACGAAAAACCACCGGGAATGACGAGCAAGGCATAATCCGCTAGGCGAATCGATCCTTCGGCCAAGCGATTAATGTGGATACGTTCAGGAAGGGCACCGGCCAACTCACACGCCAGTGCCGCATCGGTATCACGGTTGATACCAGGAGCACGCAGAATCAGAGCTTTCAGTTCCACCGAAACTCCATCTCTACATCACCAATCTTAATCAGATCACCCGACTTGAGTGGTTGCGGCACTTTCGGCGGGATCAACTTCCCGTTAATCTGAGTGCCGTTGGTACTCTGCTGATCGGTCAGCGTATACTGATCACCCCGTCGCTCAATGATAGCGTGCAAGCGCGAAGCGATACCACGGTCGTGTTCTGCCAAATCTAATTCGGGGAAATGAGCTTGACGCGGATCGCGCCGACCGATCCGTACTAGCTTATGATCGAGTTTTACCTCCCACGTGCGATAGGGCGAACGTACGATCAGTCGTGCCGGCGGCAATGTCGGTCTTTCCGCACCAACCACCGGTGCGCCCTGATGAAGAGGGGCACCGCAACCGGCACAAAATCGCGCTTGTACTTTGTTCAGCCGGCCACATCGCTCACACACCAGCCCAACCGGTGGTTGAGGTGAGGATGGCGGCAATGGCACCGCCACCGGAACCTGCTCTACTACCGGTGGTTTGATCGGCGGCAACGGTGCCATGTGTAGGGTAGGATCGACAAACGGCGACTTCAGCTGTTTATGCAACGCTTGCTCAAGTTCGGCACAAGTAGCAAACCGCTTCTCGCGCTCAAGGCTCATCGCACGAATAATAATTGTCTCGGTCTCCGGCGCAACCGAACGGTTGATCCGTACAATTTCACCCTTCCGCGGCGGCTGCAACGGCACCGGCGGCATCGCCGTCAGCAAATGCAGCATCGTCGCCCCGAGCGCATAAATATCCGAGCGAGCATCGGTTTGCCCTTTACCGTATTGTTCAGGCGGGGCATAGCCGGCCGACCCCATTGCGATGGTGTCTTTCGATTTACCGACTTTGTGCTTACGAGCTACCCCAAAATCGACTAACTTGAGCACACCATCGGGGGTGACAATCACATTGGCCGGCTTGAGATCGCGATAGATAATCGGCGGCTGACGAGTATGCAGATAGTGTAATACGCGACAGAGTTGGATCCCATATCCGATCACTTGCTGTTCGAGTAACGGAGCGTTTGTGTCCCGGATGATAGCTTCCAAGGTTTTTCCGGGCACAAACTCCATCACCATCGTCGGACGACCCTCGTACTCGAACAGATCGATCACAACCGGCAAGTTGGGGAAGGAGAGCGACTGCAACAGTTCGACCTCTTGCAGAAAAAGTTGACGCACCTCGGCCAACTCTTCGGCATTCGTCTCGTCGGCCGGTCGCATTTCTTTCAAAGCCCAAATCGTCCCATCACTCACCCGCCGGACGCGATATACGACACCCATGCCACCTCGTCCGATCAGGTTGAGGATGGTATACGAATCGTTCCTCCCGCGTACCGTCAGGTTTTCAGCCAACCGATCAAACATGACCATTGTCGTCTGTGATGTACGTTGTGCTACGCCAATTATACCACTGTTGCACGGGCACACTTATTCTGCACCGGCATCAATCGCACGCCAATCACCGATGCCTTGACGAACCAGACAATCGCTGCTATAATCTGCTCGGTCGCGCCGAAGTGGCGGAATGGCAGACGCGGCGGTCTCAAAAACCGCTGGGGATCAACCCCCGTGTGGGTTCAAGTCCCACCTTCGGCACCACCCGACAACACCGTTCTTCAACGGGGCGTGGCTCAGCCTGGTAGAGCGCCGCGTTCGGGTCGCGGAGGTCGGTGGTTCAAATCCACTCGCCCCGACCAAATAAGGAGCGCCTGTGCAACAAGCATAGGCGTTTTATCATTTTTCAGCCGTCGAGACCAGAGCAGGCAGTACCGGCCCACCACCGCTATCCCGATTTGGTATGATACAGGTAGGATACGTCGCTTGACAAGGAATTGACTATGAAACCGCAAACGCTCACGCTTTGGTGTTGCGTATGGTTAAGCTATGCCGCTATGCTCACTGCTTGCCTCGATTTCAGTGCAGCGTTGCCGCCTTCGCCAAGCCCCTTCCCAACACTGCCACGCCTCCCCAGCGTAACCCCGGTCACACCGCAACCCACTCGCTCACCGGTGACGATTATTCTGGGACCATCGGCAACTCCTACATCGACTACCGCCCAATTTATCGGGCGAGCCGCCACCGAAGCGAACGTGCGCAGTGGCCCCGGTACCTCCTTTCCGATTGTGACTGTGGTTCCGGTGAATACCGAAGTGCTGCTTGAAGGACAACGGGCCAACTGGTACGTCGTTCGCTTGCCCGATGGTCAAACCGGATGGATGTCGGCTACTGTGCTTGAGGTTGCCCCTGAGATTGCCGCCAAAGTACCTATTGCCACACCGTAGACAGTGTAGCTACGGATCCTATGTCGATACCGACATCAGACTTCCATCAACGGTAGTGTCCTCGTTGCGTTCCGTACACTTGGCAATTATTTCGCCGAAATGATAATTGGTGATACCATAATAACAAGCATTACGAATGTTATGCCTGAGCGTATCAGTTAAGGACACGTAGGTATGCAACTGTTTAGTACTCTCTCCCGTACCCGGGAACCATTCTCGTCGCCTACCAACCGCCCGGTCACGCTGTACGTGTGCGGGGTTACTCCCTACGATACCACCCATATGGGCCATGCTCGCACCTTCATCGTCTTCGATGTACTGGTCCGCTACTTACGCTGGCAGGGCGCAACGGTGATATACTGTCAGAATATCACCGACGTAGATGACCCTCTCTTCGAGCGTGCCCGTCGTGATGGGGTGAACTGGTACGAACTGGCCGAACGACAAATTGCTCAATTGCGTGCCGACTGTGCCGACCTCAATATTTTGCCACCAACCTTCTCGCCGCGGGTGAGTGAAGAAGTTGCGATCATGATCCCCATTATCGAGCGACTGGTCGAACTCGGTCATGCGTATGTGGTTGACGGCAACGTGTATTTCAGTATCCAAACCGATCCTGACTTTGGCCGCATGGCACGTATGGGTTATGCCGAGCTGCTTTCGATTGCTAATCAGCGGGGCAATAACCCACATGACCCCAACAAGCGCGATCCGCTCGATTTCGTACTTTGGCAACGGGGCAACCCCGACGAACCCAAGTGGGAAAGCCCATGGGGCTTGGGGCGACCCGGTTGGCATATTGAGTGTAGCGCCATGTCGATCCGCTACCTCGGTGAACAGATCGATATTCACGGTGGCGGTGCCGATTTGATTTTCCCGCACCATTCGTGTGAAATTGCGCAGAGTGAATCAGCCACCGGCAAACGACCGTTTGCCCGTATCTGGATGCACGTGGGCTTAGTCTGGCTCGATGGTGAGAAGATGAGTAAATCACTGGGCAATTTGGTCTTCGCCCGTGATGCGTTGCAGATTCATCATCCCGATGCGCTCCGGTGGTATTTGCTGAGCGAGCATTATCGAGAAGATTTCGATTACCGACGCGAAGCAGTCGCTCGTTACGAACAGTATGCAGCCGATCTCCGTCACGCACTGAGCCTGGCCAGTGGCACCCATAGCCCACTCGATGTGAGCCGTGGCCGTTCTGATGTCATCATGGCAATGAACGACGATCTCGATACACCGGCTGCATTGGCGTCGTTGCATGCGATGGCCGGCATGATCATCGATGCAGCCGCCGAGGGTCGTGATGTCAGCGCGGCTCAGGCGACGGTGCGCGATTTAGCGTTGATGCTGGGGTTTACGTTGCGCGAAAACGGTAAGTAGGGGCACGGCGTCGCCGTGCCCCTACGTCATCGACACACCCGCACGGCGTCGCCGTGCCCCTACGTCATCGACACACCCGCACGGCATGCCGTGCCCCTACGTCATCGACACACCCGCACGGCGTCGCCGTGCCCCTACGTCATCGACACACCCGCACGGCGTCGCCGTGCCCCTACGTCATCGACACACCCG
>NZ_JBWGQH010000041.1:0-27417 GCF_056331925.1 Chloroflexus sp. | reverse complement strand
GCAAGTCACCCTCAACGGCCAGCCGACTCTGACCCTGACCTTCACGCCGGCCAACTGGAATACGCCGCAGACGGTCAGTGTGCAGGCGATTGACGATCTGATCGATGAAGCGCCAATGGGAATGAGCTACGACATCACGCTGCTTCACGTTGCCAGCGGCGGCGACCCGATCTACGCCGCTCTGGCGCCAGCACCGCTCACTGTCACCATTCTGGAGAACGACAACGCCGGGATCGTCCTCACGCCCACCGCGCTCACGGTGGCCGAGGGCGGGCCGGCTGAAACCTACACCGTCGCCTTGACCAGCGAACCGACCGCCAACGTCACGATAGCGATTGACGGTCAAGGGCAAGTCACCCTCAACGGCCAGCCGACCCTGAGCCTGACCTTCACGCCGGCCAACTGGAATACGCCGCAGACGGTCAACGTGCAGGCGATTGATGACCTCGTTGACGAAGCACCGACCGGTACGAGCTATGGCATCACCCTGCTCCACGTCGTGGGTGGTGGCGACCCAATCTACACTGCGCTTGCACCCGTCCCGCTGACCGTCACCATCCTCGAAAACGACACGGCCGGTTTGATATTTGCCCCGGCTACTCTCACAGTGGTCGAAGGTTCACCCGGCGACTATGCAATAACACTTTCTAGCGCACCTGCGGATAATGTCACCGTTACGATAAACGGTCAGGGCTTCTTACTCGTTAATGGCAGTGCTACGACGACCCTAACCTTCACACCGACCAACTGGAACACACCACAGCTTGTGAGTGTGCTAGAACCGAACGTTGACCAGATCGCCCAGCCCAACCGTAACCGGATCATTCTACACGATACGACCAGCCCTGATCCGATCTACAACGGCCTTGGCGGAATCGGTTTGCCGGTCACCGTGATCGATGATGATATTCCGGCGATCATCCCTAGTACTACTACTTTGACCCTCACCGAAGGCACTGCCGGCAGCTACACGCTCGAACTGGGCACGCAACCAACTGCCAATGTCACGATCACGATTGACGGGCAAGGTATCGTCTTGGTCAACGGTTCACCGGTGGCAACGCTGACCTTTACCCCGGCCAGCTGGAACATACCGCAATTCGTCGTCGTCTATGTGCCCGACGATAACATTGCTGAAGCGACCCAGACCGTCGTCCTATCACACGTGGTGAGTAGTACCGATCCGTTCTACAACGGACTACTTGCACCTGATGTTGAGGTGATCATTTCTGACAATGACTCGCCCGGCTTTTTCGTCACGACACCACCAACACCGTTGACCGTATCGGAAAATGGTGACAGCATTACGCTACAAATGCGGCTAACAAGCCAACCGACCGCGCCTGTGCAACTGAATATAACGGTTGATGATCCAACTGAGGGGAGTGTTACACCAAGTAGTATTGTATTCGACAACACCAATTGGAACATCAACGCAGTGGTTTTGATCAGTGGAGTCGATGACACCCTTGAAGACGGCCATCAACCGTTCACCGTACAATTTGCCCCGGCAATCAGTGCTGACCCGTTTTATAATGGGTTAGCACCTGCCAATCTAAACGTTATAAACCGCGACAATGAACCGGTTCGCATTAGTATTAACGACGTGTTACGCCTCGAAGGCGATAGTGGGGTCACCAACGGTAACTTTATTGTCCGCCTCAACCGCATTTCGGATCGCGATATCTTGGTCGACTATACGAGCGCTAACGGTACTGCCACGGCAGGCACTGACTACAACGCTGTAGCCGGCACCGTCACCATTCCAGCCGGCACATGGCAAGTGACGCTACCGGTGGGAATTATTGGTGACACTGAACCGGAAGATGATGAATTCTTTACCATCAATTTGAGCAACCCACGCGCAACGATGCCCGGTCAACCGAGCAATCTGGCGAGCGATGAGACCGTTGTGATCGATGATGGCCTCGGCGTTGGCACGATCCGCGACGATGATCCGCCGGCGGTGCGCTTTGCCGGCAGTGAGTTCTTCGTCAATGAAAGTGATGGAACGGCAACCGTCATCGTTAATCTGAGCCGTGCAGCTACAGGCACCGTGACGATCAACTATGTCACCGTCACCGGTGGCACCGCCCAACCCGGTGATGGCTCGGCTCCTAACCACGATTACGCACCGGTGAGTGGTACACTCACTTTCGCACCGGGGGTAATGAGTCAGACCTTCACTATTCCAATTTGGAACAACAGCTTCGCCGACCAACCATTCGAGACAATTCAGATTGCGTTGACCAGCCCAACCGGTGCCACCCTTGGCATACCAAATCTGGCTACCGTAACGATTATTGATACAGCACCAACCTTACTCACCCAAAACCCGACTGCTCTTCAAACGGCCGGTCCGAACTACACAAGTTATAACTGGAACTTCTACGGTGTCAACGATGGTTCTACGATTGTGCGAATCGATGTTCCATGCGGTGTGATCGGTGATCTGACTATCGAGCTGCTCAGTCCGTCGATCAACCCAACAGCTAATCCTGCGGATGTCATTCGTGGCTCGGCTGAGACCGCTACCTTTGCCCTCTACCGAATGCCAACAGGCTGGCAAGCCAGCAACGGCTATCCACCAACAATCGGTACCTTGGTGACGAGTGCCAACTATGCGCCAAATACCGGTGATGCCACTACATGGGTGAGTTTGCCGGGCATACCGGGTTCCACGCCATGCGGCATATACCTGCTAGTTACTAGTGTACCCAACGACGACACCAATGGCTGGGCTGTACGCAGCGGCTGGGCCGGTAGTGGCGCGCCAACCGTTGATCTAGATGGAATCGTCGGCACCGGTGATGAGATTGTCCAGGGCATTCTCCGGCAAAGCCTGCGTCACCCACCGGGCAATCCGGTCTGCACCACGTTCTTCCAGTATGTTGCGCCCGGCCTCAGTAGCGTCGCCTTCCACAACTTCGATCTCGAAGGTGCGAGCCGGGCACGGGTGCGCTATTACGCGCCGGGATCGCTCTACGATCCCACCGGCCAAACCGGCGGCATTGTCGGTACAGCTTCAGCGGACGGCCAATGGAACAACGGTACAGCTACTACCCGTGGTGGCGATGTGATCGCCAATCCGCCATCGGGCTGGTGGCGCATTGTGACTTGTACCACTAGCCCTGTTGACGAAAACCACTTTATCCAAGAGGGCCAAACCGGTGTCCCTCTCTATCTGACACCACCACCTACGCCTGAGCTGTTGCTGCAAGCTACTCCGGCAATGTCCACTATCACGACCGGCAGCACAACGAGCCTGACGATCAATTTTGCCAATCAGGCGAGTGGTCCGACAGCCGGTGCCGCCCGTGATCTTGAACTGACAATCAATCTACCGGCCAGTATCACGTTCAGCGCCGGCGCGTGCAGCGGTGTACCGGGGGCGTGTAGCATCAGCGGTCAGGTGATGACCGTTAACATCGGGCTATTGGTAGCAGGGGCCGGCAATACCTTTAGCATCCCCCTCACGGCAACAACGCCGGTTGGTGCTATTCCGATTGTGGTTCAAGCCACTGCTGGCGACCAGATTGGCAATCCGTATCTCTGGCAAAACACCGCGATCATACGGATCGTGCCATAAGACAACGAGAGCAGCGAGAGTCGTGTATTCACAACGACCATAAAAAAGCCCGGCTCATCTCAAGATGAACCGGCCTCATCAAGAGTGTATTGCAGTGGCGTGTTATGCTTCTCGCCCACCCGCAAGCGCACGGGCCGCGGCGGCTTGTGCCTCAGCCCATGATGTTTGCATCAGTCGTTCCTTGACTACCGGAATACGAGCTGGTGCCATACTCAACTTATGCAGGCCCAAGCCCACCAGAGCCGGAGCAGCATCTGGTTCACCACCAAGCTCACCACAAATACCTATCGGAATACCGGCTTGCTGCGCAGCACGCGCCGCCAGATCGATCATCCGCCAGACCGACGGATCATTGGAGGGATAACGAGCCGCCAGGGTAGGATGACCACGATCAACCGCCAGTGTATACTGGGCCAAATCGTTGCTCCCAATGCTAAAGAAGGCCGCGTCTCGTGCCAGTTGGTCGGCTAACACCGCCGCCGCCGGCGTCTCGATCATCACCCCCAGAGGTGGATCGGGCCGATGATCAACACCTGCTGCCGCCAGGGCAGCCGCCGCTTCCACCAACTGCGCACGCGCCCACGCGAGATCGGCCGGAGTGGCAATCATCGGTAGCATAATCCAAATATCGCCACGAAACGCTGCTCGTAACAACGCACGCAATTGGATTTGAAAGAGATCGGGGCGCTGCATCGAGAGTCGCAACCCTCGCACCCCAAGAAACGGGTTTGCTTCAGGGGAAAGTGGGAGATACGGCAACGGCTTATCACCACCGATATCGAGTGTGCGGATCACTACCGGCTTGCCGGGCAACTCATCCAACACCGCACAATATGCCGCATATTGTTCATCTTCATCTGGTGGCGCCGAACGGTCGAGAAAAAGAAACTCCGTCCGAAATAATCCGATCCCTTCGGCTCCGTACTCACGGGCCAATCGCGCCTCAGCCGGACGACCAATGTTGGCCCACAATCCAACTAAGCGGCCATCACGCAACTGACCAGGCTGATCACGCAACGCCGCTTGTCGCCGTTGCATCACTCGCAACGCCTCCATCCGCACTTGAGCCGACTGCAACGCTGCTTCATCGGGGTCGATCAATACCGTCGCGGCATCGCCATCGATCAAAAGCTGTACGCCATCGGGCACAGCGAGGATTTCGTCACCTACCCCTACTACTGCCGGCACACCTCGTGCGCGGGCAAGAATAACAGTATGACCGGTCGGACCACCACCGGCAGTAGCAAAACCGGCAACGTGGTGCGGTAGATCGACCGTTTCGGCGGGCGTCAAATCATCAGCGACGACAATAGCGCCGGGCGGGACAGTTGGCTGCGAGGCGGTCTCACCGGCCAGCGCATGCAACAACTCCACCCCAACCGCGGCCATATCAGCCGCACGTTCCCGCAGATACTCATCATCAATATCGGCGAGCAACGCCTGCATTTGCGCCACTGTTGTGCGGATCGCCGTCGTCAGCGGCTGCCCATCAAGTACCAGCGCCGTCACCCCATCGGTCAAGGTCTCATCTTCGACCAGCAAAGCCTGTGCATCGAACAAATCGGCTTCGTGCAAACCGGCTGCTCGTTGCCGTTCGGCGATAGCGCGCAAGCGTGCTGCGGCTGCACGTTGTGCTACATGAAAGCGAGTCAATGCCGCTTCTACCGACTCGTGAGGCGGATCGACTGCTACCGTAGCCACACGCTGCCAGCGGTATGCAGGACCCAATGCCAACCCGGCAGCACCGCCGGCGCCTTGCAGCATCTTCCCCATAACACCTCGCTCGCTACTCGCCAAAATTCTCTTCGACCAACTTGGTCAAAGCAGCGATGACTTCAGCTTCGTCCTCACCACTGGCGCGTAACCGGATCTGGTGCCCTTGACGCACTCCGATCTGCAACAGATTAAAAGCCGTTACCGGCAGTTCTTTCGTTTGGGGCCGACTGAGATTCTGAATAGTTACGGTGCTCTTATACGCCCGCACCGTCTCAACAAACAGCTTAGCCGGGCGTGCATGCAAACCAACAGGATTATTCACCGTCAAAACAACTTCTGTCATATCGGTTACTCGTATACTTTAATCAGCTCGCGTGCTTGCAACGCCGCCGCTGCTACCTGTTCGAGTGTCGTCACCGTATTTGATGCCTCGACCGCTGCCAGATACGCCCCTTCCACCAACGGTGCATTACTAATTTGGACCGGCGGACCGGTAAACTGTTCGAGGGCCGTCTCGACACTCATGACCGCACTACCCAGATCGACCAGCACCAAAATCCCATCAGCGGTGCGCAATTGTTCGAGAGCAGCCAAAATCCGCTCCACACTTGTCCCTAATGAACCATCATTTGCGCCACCTGCCGCTATGACCGGAAACTGACCACCACTGATCTGGGACACAAACTCTTGCACACCTTCTGCTAATCGTGCGCTGTGCGAGACGATCAATAGGCCGATCATGCTCCCTCCTCAACACGGCTACACGTCATCGCCAGCGCACGGAGCAGATACGCTGTCGAAGTTGCTCCCGGATCCTGATGACCGATACTGCGTTCACCGAGATACGACGCGCGCCCCTTCAGGGCAAGCATAGGGATGGTTGCTTTTGCACCGGCCTCTGCTGCATCAGCGGCCACCTGCAATGCCTGACCCAGCGGCTTACCGGCAGCTAACGCGGCCTGCAGCGCCTCAATTGCCGGAGCGAGCGCATCAACTATCGTCTTTTCGCCACGCTGGGCTTTACCACGTGCTACAATCCCATCAAGAGCAGCCTCGAGAGCGAGGAGTATCTCCTCAGTACTTATTTCATGCCGATCGGCCAACGCCATCCCTGCTCGGACAAAAGCCGTGCCATACAACGGCCCTGAGGCACCACCCACGGTAGAAACAATGGTCATCCCGGTGGTCTTCAGCACAGTACCGATATCTTTATCGGCCACACTCGGTAGACGCGCCATCACAGCGGTAAACCCACGGTCGAGATTTGCCCCGTGATCGGCATCGCCAATCGCGGCGTCAAGCGCGGTTAACTCATCGCGCCGCTCATGGATTAACGTTGCCGCTGCAGCGAGAAAGTGCGTGACGTGTTCGACAGTAATTGGCATCGTTGCCTCACGTATCTTAATCGAGGACTGATTATAGACCGCGTGTTAGTAAACACTATACCAAAACCTCAGCATCTTTAGGTGAGGCTCAATGAGCGTGCGCGGCCCTTGGTCGGCAAACGAGCTACTTTTTCTATCCTAGAGCATACAACCGATGCAATCAAGGCAGAGACGAGCGCATCATTCGCTTTTTTTGTTGCAATTCTGAAACACTATCACCTAGGCCGCCCCATGACAATCGCCCGCAGATAAGCCTGCGGGCGATTTTGGCGGGGAGGGAGGGATTCGAACCCTCGAGGGGGTTGCCCCCCTAGCGGTTTAGCAAACCGCCGCACTAGGCCACTATGCGACCTCCCCGTAGTAACACTGGAGGGGGCGGTGGGATTCGAACCCACGGGACGCATTGCTACGTCCTTCGGTTTTCAAGACCGACGCAATCAACCGGACTCTGCCACGCCCCCGCTTGGCTGGCCGGCACAAAAAATGGCAGGCGGGACAGGACTTGAACCTGCAACCGGTGGATTTGGAGGCCACTGCTCTGCCAATTGAGCTACCCGCCTTCGCGTTCACTATCCTACCATATTCTGCCGATTTTGGCAAGAGCGATCATCGGCATTGCCAATCCGCCACGCCACGGAACGCATGCAAACAGCACACCTTTTCTCCGCTTCCAAGCCTAGAACCCCTCTGGAGCATGATAGCGCTCGAGGTTCTGGAACCGGGTGGTACGAGCCTCAAACCGCAACGGAATCACACCGAGCGGACCGTTTCGGTGCTTGGCAACGTGAATTTCGGCAATACCTTTCTTGTCCGTGTCCTTGTCGTACAACTCTTCGCGGTAGATAAACATGACGATGTCCGCATCTTGTTCGATCGATCCCGATTCGCGCAAGTCACTGAGCATTGGTACGTGACTTTGGCGACCTTCAACGGCGCGCGAGAGTTGGGAAAGAGCGATCACCGGCACATTCAATTCTCGCGCCAGTGCTTTCAACCCACGGCTGATCTCACTAACCTCTTGTACCCGATTATCGGCACGCCGACCAGACATCAGTTGGAGGTAGTCGATCATAATCAACGTAATCCCTACTTCGCTGTGCAACCGACGAGCGCGCGCGCGGACATCAGTGATACTCAGACCGGGTGTATCCTCGATGTAGATCGACAGCTCGGAAAGCACACCTAATCCCTCGATTGCCAAACTCAGCTCTTCGCCACGCAGATTACCAGTACGAAGGCGTTGCATATCGATACCGGTATGCATCGCTAGCATGCGCTGCACCAACTGCTCGCGACTCATTTCAAGGCTAAAAATGGCGACGGTGCCATTGGCTTGATACGCCACGTTGTAGGCGAGCGAGAGGGCAAGCGATGTTTTCCCGACACTCGGCCGGGCTGCAAGAATGATCAGGTCGCTCGGCTGTAACCCACCGGTCAGTTCATCGAGATCGTGGTAGCCGGTTGGTACTCCGATCACTTCCCCGCGCCGCTCTTGCATCGATTCGATCTGGGCGAAGAGTGTATTGACGACCCGACCGATATGAACGAAATCCTGATTGTTACGGCGTTGGGAGACGGCAAACAGTTCTGCCTCTGCGCGGTCGAGCGTCTCTTCCAAATCACTCGACTCGTCATAGCCCATGGCTGCAATCCGGCCACCGGCCTCGATCAGACGGCGTAAGAGTGCTGTCCGCTCGACAATGCGGGCATAGTATTCGATGTGGACGGCCGTTGGTACTTCGGTGACCAAATCGCTCAACATGGTCACGCCACCAACCAGGTCGAGTTGACCACGCCGACGCAGTTCGGCAGCGACAGTTGCGATGTCAGCCGGTTCACGCCGGTTGTAGCACGCGAGCATGGCTTCGTAAATGAGCGCATGCTTTTCTAAGTAGAAGTATTCCGAGGGGAGCCAACCGGCAACTGCGATGATCGCATCGCGTTCCAGCAGAATTGAACCAAGCGTCGCTCGCTCAGCTTGCAAATCAAATGGTACGCTCCGTTCCAGCCGATCTTCGCGCTTTTCCACCGTTTTTCCCCCGTTGCCCACCGATTATCCACATCATCGGGATAAAACGCCAATGTGCCGCAATTTGCGGCACATTGGACTAGAAGATTGCCCCGTTACGGTCGAGGGTTATTATTCGCCGGTTACCACCACTTTGAGCGTTGTTGAAACACCACTTGCCAGCTCAACCGGAACCTCGTACTCTCCGGTGCGTTTGATCGGATCTTCCAATGCGATCTTACGCCGGTCGATCTCGACACCTGCTACTTCGTGCAGCTTCGCCGCAATATCGGCATTGGTCACCGAACCGTAGAGCCGATCCTGTTCCCCAACCTTCACAACGAAGGTCAGAGTCAGCGCTGCCAGCTTTGCCGCAAGTGCCTCGGCTTCTTTGCGCATTGCCTCGGCCCGCCGGCGCTGCGCGGCTAGTCGCTCTTCAGCCTGCTTGATCTGGCCTTTGGTTGCAAGAACGGCAAATCCTTTGGGTATCAGGTAGTTTCGGCCATAACCGCCGCTTACATCTTTGATTTCGCCCGCTTTGCCAAGATGTTCAACATCTTGCAGAAGCAATACTTTCATTTTCTTTGCGCTCACGGCGCTCTCCTTTACCTAGACCTGTTCGTAAGCAACGGCCTTTATCTTACCATAACCCGGCGGAGAACGTCAACGCAGGTGATGAACCGTTCGTTTATCGGGCAACAAGCGGTGTGTAGACGCGGTAGATAGTGTTGACAACACGCAACGTGACCGGGATACTCTGCACGCCGACACTCCCGGCATTGACGGTGATGGTTGTCGTATAATCACCGGTTGCCAACCCGTTGGGATCGATGCGGTATTGTAAGATACTGCGATGACCACTCCCACTCGTCGTTATGAGTGTAAGCTAACTCGCACTACCACCAGCAATCCAACTGATACTGCCCGACCCGGAGTTCTGCACCGAGAGCGTATACGTGGTGGCCGGATCGGTCGTCAGCATCGGAATGGTGACAGCGGCCGGGGTGACAACCAATTGCGGCGGTGTGTCTTGACGGAGATAGACCGGGGTTCCACTAAGTGGAATCTGGGCTTGCCCAGCACTGATCGTGAGCGGCAACACGCCCCCATCACGGCTGAGTAATTGGGCAGTGTATCCGGCCATCAGTGGTACTGACAGTGTCGCGGCCCCACCGGTTGTCCACAACAGATCGATCAATGCGCCGGTTACAGTTTGAAAGCGGAGGTGGTAGCGGGCTGCCGGAGTCAACCCATTGCTTTGATGCGTGTAACTGTGCAACAAACCAAAGCCGATAAACGTCGCCCCGCCAAGCTGCGCTGTAAGTTTGGCGTAGGCATTGGCCGCCGGTTTGCGCGCGTATCCTTGATTACGGTTACGCAAGATGGCAGCATTACCCCACACATCAGCGGTCGAACTATCGAATTTATCTTCGAGTTGGAACCAGTTGATATGCTGTACCCCTAACGCCAAGGCAATACCATAACTACGTACCAGAAAGTCGGCTTGTTCTTGCTCGCTGCGACAGACGGCTGAAGCAAACGTACAGGTCGACCAGCCTAACTCACTGATCCAAAGCGGCACATGTGAACCACGCTTTTCGTTCAGCCAGCTTCGCACATTACTAATTCGTCCCCAAAGCGTAACCAAACCATACAGACCGGCACGATCAGGCGCAGTATCAGGCATGTAGGGATGAATCGCCAGCACATCAAAGCTCGTCTGGGCAGGAGGAACAGCCGTAAACGCCGCACCGAGAAATTCGAGACCGTCACGATTCCCGCCTGTGCGCGTGCCACCATCAAAAACGTAGACCCCGCCGGTTGCAATGAGTGCGGTTGGATCGGCCGCTTTGGCTGCGGTGTAGCCGGCTACCAACAGTGCACCGTATTCGTGTGCTTCACCCGGCCAAGTTGCCCAATTGTTCGGTTCGTTCCAGATCTGCCATGCCGCCACCCGTGGCGAACCCGGCGCATCATTGTAGCCATCGCCATCGTAACGCTCGACTACCGCACGAACAAAATCGGTAAAGTCTTGCGGGTTGGCCGGTGGGCACCAGTAATTGAGCGAGCCACCGTTGCGCGTGATCCGGCTGCTACAATCGCCAACCCGTGCCCATGCCGGTGTTGTCAGTAACATGCCGATAATTCCCAACCCGGCGTTGGCAGTCTGCGTTAGGGATGCGTCCATCAAATCCCATGTAAAGAAGCCTTTATTCGGTTCGAGATTGGCCCAACTGATCTCTTCACGTACCCATTCAGCCCCCAACGACCGCGTAGCATTAATCAACGCCGCTACATCATCGTTGCGATTTTGTGGTAAGCGCTCTAGACCGCTGAAATAGGTATTCATCCCAAATGCCGTCAACTGTTTTGGCTGGGCAATGGCCGCAACGCTAGGAACCGACTGATTTTCACCGACCAGTATTATCAGTAGGACGCAGATCAAGAGGATACGAGCAGACATAAATCCCTTTTTTCCAGCATGAACATAATCCACGTGTCTCCGATCCTATACTCTCAGCCTATCACATGCAACGCTTATGAATGGAAACACATCGGTAGAAGATGTCCCGAATTGTATAGAGTGTCACCCCCTATCACCCTACTCGTTCATCTAACTGACATCTTCACCCGATACGATAACAGTGTCCCTAACAAATCGTGTCACGGAGACGCCTATGTACCGTCGTTATGGAAAACGGCTGCTTGATCTGATGATCGTTATTCCGGCCCTGATCGTGCTGGCACCGGTGATGGCACTGATTGCGATACTGGTGCGGATCAACCTCGGCCCCGGCATTTTCTTCCGTCAGCAACGACCCGGCTTGCATGGCCGCCCGTTTACCATGCTGAAGTTTCGTACCATGACCAACGCCCGTGATGCACAGGGTAATCTCTTGCCCGATGAGCAACGACTCACGCGGTTTGGTCGGTTTTTGCGCAGTACCAGCCTTGACGAACTACCCGAACTGTTCTGTGTGTTACGTGGTGAAATGAGCTTAGTCGGGCCGCGACCGCTGCTCATGCAATATCTCGACCGGTATACTCCCGAACAACGCCGCCGACACGAGGTGTTGCCGGGCATTACTGGGCTGGCGCAGATCAACGGACGCAATGCGCTTTCGTGGGAAGCGAAGTTTGCCTACGATGTCTATTACGTCGACCACCTATCGCTATGGCTTGATCTGAAGATTCTCGCTCTGACCTGCTGGAAAGTATTGCAGCGCGAGGGGATTAGCCAACCCGGTCATGCCACCGCTGAGGAGTTTCGTGGTTCACCTGCGGTCATCCCACCGTCACCCATCCAACCCAAAAGTCCGTTATGATGGCACACGGCAATCTCGACGCATCCCGCTGCCTTGGCCCCGAATCAATGAACAGATACAACAGATACATCGGCTGATCTATGACACAACGCATTCTCATTCTTGGTGCTGGCGGACACGGCCAAGTCGTGGCCGACATCCTGTTGCAGGCGGCTGCAAACGGCAATCCCTACGAACCCATCGGCTATCTTGACGATAATCCGCGCCGCCAAGGTACGCAGGCCCTTGGGTTACCTGTATTAGGGCCACTCGCCGCCGTAAGCGACATATCGCATGAGGGTGTCGTCATTGCGATTGGTGATAACCGGGTACGGGCACGGTTATTTGATACTCTACAGCAGCGTGGTGAAACTATCGTGTGCGCTATCCATCCAACTGCCATCATTGCTGCCGATGTCATCATTGGCCCCGGCACGATGGTCTGTGCCGGTGTTATTATCAATCCCGGTAGCGTGATCGGCGCCAACGTTATTCTCAATACCGGATGCACCATTGACCATCACAACCAGATCGGCGACCATGTCCACATCGCACCTGGCGTCCACACTGGAGGTAATGTTGTGATCGGCGCCGGATCATTGATCGGGATTGGAGCGATTGTGATGCCACAACGCCGCGTTGGTGCGTGGAGCATTGCCGGTGCCGGCGCATTGATCCACCGGGATGTGCCATCTGAAACGGTCGTCGTTGGCGTACCGGCGCGCCCGTTGCGTACCCGCATAGTGGGGAATGATCTGCGTCTCAACACAACCACGCCGCACGATGCTTAGTCGTCGATAATAACGTCCGCAATCTAAACGCGATCGTGTCAAGATGCAGTAATGCTGCGCTTCCCACCCTGCCCTAACGAAGTTGCGCCAAGCTGAGGAGGTAGATTGTGTCGATCCCAATGTCATCCCCAGACATTACTGCCGCCGAGATTGCTGCCGTCAATCAGGTGTTGCAGACCAGCTATTTAAGCATTGGACCGCAGATAGTTGCTTTCGAGCAGGCAATGGCTCGCTATGTTGGTCTTCCGCACGCCATCGGTGTCAACTCTGGAACCAGCGGCTTACATCTCTGCTGTATCGCCACCGAAGCGCGTGACGGCGATCTGGTGATTACCACACCATTCTCGTTTATCGCTTCGGCGAATAGCATTCTCTACGAACGGGCCATTCCCATCTTCGTCGACGTTGATCCGGTCACCGGTAACATTGATCCGCAGCTCGTTGCCGAGGCAGTACACGATCTGATGCGCGGTGGTGCTGCTGCTACCCGTTGGCTGCCACGCCGACACGGGTCAATCGGCACCTTGAAGGCAATTATGCCGGTGCATGCCTTTGGCCAACCTGCCGATATGGATCCGATCAACACCGTAGCTGCCGAATACGGTTTGTATGTGATCGAAGATGCTTGCGAAGCCATTGGATCAACCTACAAAGGGCGCATGGCTGGTACGCTGAGTGATGCTGCTGTCTTTGCCTTCTATCCCAACAAGCAGATGACTACCGGCGAGGGTGGGATGATCGTGACGCCTCACGATGAATGGGCAACACTCTTCCGCTCGTTACGCAATCAGGGCCGTGATGTCTTCGATGCATGGCTCAACCATACGCGGCTCGGCTACAACTATCGACTTGACGAGCTGAGCGCAGCTTTAGGTGTTGTGCAATTGAGTCGGATCGAAGAACTCATTGCCCGCCGCTCCCAAGTCGCGGCGTGGTATCACGAGCAACTGGCCGACCTCGAACTGGTTGAGTGTCCTCAGCTCAGTCCCCACACAACGCGCATGAGCTGGTTTGTGTATGTGGTGCGGATTCTGCCACCGGCCAATCGCAACACCGTCATGCAACGTCTCGCGGCTGCCGGCATTCCTAGCCGTCCGTACTTTACTCCGATCCATCTCCAACCTTTCTACCAAGAACGCTTCGGCTACGAACGCGGTGATTTTCCCATCACCGAACGCCTCGGCGACGTATCACTGGCTCTTCCTTTTTCCAGTGTGATGAGCGAAGCTCAGGTGAGCGAGGTAGTAGAACGGCTGCGCGCTGCCCTCGCCGCCTGAGTTACGGTCGGTTCCTCATGCAAGAGGGAACGGCATAACGTGCTCTTCCGCTCTTTTCAGCACGCTGAGAGGAAAAGATACATACCATCTTCGTTGACATATTCGCTCATTCGATACCCGGCCTCTCCGTCCACTCAGCTTCCTACAAATGTGCCCCCCAACGACGCGGAAGGGCTATCTTAGCATTGACGCTTCACAGAGCATTACCGGCAGTGAGACAATGAACGGTGCAAACCATCTGTACACCCAAGCGAAACGAGAATACTGCCTTTTCTAACAAGATTCTCATCACCTCACTGTCAAACCCACATCACTTGTTCACTTACAGAGCGTAGGATTTTAGGCAGAAAGACGACTAACGAAGTAATAGTTATCTTACTGACCGACAAGTCGTGTTGTACTGATTCCAGCAGGAGCAACCGGGAAGGAGCTCGACTTGAAGCTCGAATTATCTTCACCCACCCGCAATCGTTATTTTTTCTTGCTTGATACGATCTTGTTACCTGTCGCCGCCTACTTGAGCTTTGTGGTACGTCTTGACGAATTACCGTCAGGCGCAGCACTTATGGGTTGGTTTATACTGGCAGCGCTCGCTACACCGATCCACCTCTTTGTCTTTCGACAATTGGGTGTCTATGCACGCTATTGGCGCTACGCTTCCATTGACGAACTACTATTGCTTATTTCAGCGGTGTCACTCGCTATGATCATCACCGCACCAACCACGTTCATCGTCGCCAGTATCATACCAATGGCTCTCCTCCCGCGGTCGGTACCGGTTATCTTCTTCGGTTTTAACCTCGCTGCGATGATCGGGCCACGCCTGTTATCACGCTTGCACTGGCACCATCAGCTAATGCAACGCAAGCGTAAGGGTGAACTCAACGGTAAGCAGCAACGAGTGTTGATTATGGGTGCCGGCTCGGCAGGTACGATGATCGCGCGTGAATTGCGTGATAATCCGCAACTCGGTATGGTAGCGGTTGGGTTTCTCGATGATGACCCCCTTAAATTCGGTATGCGTATCTACGGCATACCGGTACTCGGAAATCGCTTCGACATACCGCGCCTGGCCCGTGAATATAATGCACATCTGGTCATCATCGCGATGCCTTCGGCCACCGGCAAAGAGATTCGTAGCATTGTCGAACTCTGCGAACGAACCGGGGTCAAAACCAAAATTATGCCCGGTCTCTACGAAATGCTCGACGGGAAGGTTAGCGTTAATCAATTGCGTAACGTGCAGATTGAAGACCTATTGCGTCGGAAACCGGTGCAAACCGATATTGTCGCCGTCCATAATCTGTTACGTGGCAAGCGCGTGATGGTCACCGGCGGCGGCGGTTCAATCGGCTCGGAACTCTGCCGCCAAATCCTGCGCGCTCAGCCGGAAGAGCTGATCATCCTTGGCCACGGCGAGAACTCGGTCTTTACCATCGAGCAGGAGCTACGCCGGATCGCGCTGCCAACAACCAAACTGACGACGGTCATTGCCGATATTCGCTTTACCGAGCGCGTTTTGCATATCTTTGAACAATACCAACCCGAGATCGTTTTCCACGCGGCAGCGCACAAGCATGTGCCGTTGATGGAATTGCATCCGTCTGAAGCGGTGACCAATAACGTGCTCGGTACGCGCAATCTCCTGAGAGCGGCAATGCAGGTTGACGTGAGCCACTTTGTGATGATCTCGAGCGATAAAGCTGTTAATCCCACCAGTGTGATGGGGGCCACGAAACGGGTAGCCGAGCTGCTAGTTCACGAAGCGGCCCGATTAACCGGACGAGCATACGTCGCAGTACGTTTCGGCAACGTGCTCGGTTCACGCGGATCGGTCGTATTGACGTTCAAGCAGCAGATTGCCGCCGGTGGTCCGGTCACCGTTACCCATCCGGAGATGCGCCGGTTCTTTATGACCATCCCTGAAGCGGTTCAATTGACCCTCCAAGCCTCGGTGTTAGGGAAGGGCGGCGAAGTGTTTGTCCTCGATATGGGTGAACCGATCCGCATCGTCGATCTCGCGCGCGATATGATCGAGCTGTCCGGTTTACAGGTCGGACGCGATATTGATATCGTCTTTACCGGCCTCCGTCCCGGCGAGAAGCTGTACGAAGAGCTGTTTATCGAGGGTGAGGAATATCAGCGCACCGAGCACGCCAAAATCTTTATCGCACGCAACGCTTCACAGTTTGTCCCTCGCGCACTCGCCGATCAGATCCGTATCCTCGAGATGGCAGCCTTTAATGAAGATACGGCCTTGCTCCTCCGTACCTTGCATCGGCTCGTACCGACCTTCAAACAACCGATGCCACTACCGATGACCGAACCCAAGCCGCGCGAACAGGCTGTGGGTGAACCGCTGTGGAAACGACAGATGGCAAGTGATTAACGTCTGGGCAGAGAATTGTTCTATGTCGCTACCACCTATCTATCGCATTATCCTGATTGGCATCGCCGTTCTGCTCGGATTGGGAGCGGCGAGTAGCACGTTACAACCACCTGCCGTGGCCCAAGTGCTTAATCGCGGATTACATGTGCAAACAGGGCCTGATGGACAGATCGATGTGGTCATGCCATACCGCTTTGCCCTCACGTTCAGCGCTCATGGTATTAGTGCATGGCGTGACTTACGACGTGATCCGGCAGGGAACCATAATCTTGTTGTATCCGATTCGGTCTTGGTGCAAGTGCAAACCTCGGCAAACCAACCGATCACCACTACGCCGATGCTCATGCACTCATCACCCGTGCGAGCACAGATCACCTACACCACCGGTCCTACCACCGTAACCTATGAAGTATGGGCTGGCGGTCAGATTGCCATATCCGTTAACGGCCAGGCCACTATCAGCGGGCCTCATCTCACTCCCGACACCAGTTCTGGAGCTTTTCTCCAACCGGTCGCGATCACACCGTCGAGCCAACATTGGCTCCTCTTCCTCGATGCATGGGCCGGTGAGGCGTTACCTAAAACAACCACTGCCCCGTCATTAGCCGGTATTGCTTCAACGTCTGGGGTCGGATTAGCAGCCAACGGAGCGGTGGCGATTACTCCATCGAACGGGATCGTGCGCTATCCGCGCCTACGAGTGAGAAACTGGACCGGTGGTGCACCATCGGTCCAACGCGCCGGTGTGACCCTTACTCCCGGCATTGATTATGTGACCGAGTATGATGAGGCGACCGGTGATCTGATCATCCAGTATCTCCACCTGTTGCCACCCGGTTCAACCTCAACTCGAACCTTTACCATCCGTCCGGCACAAAGTGAACCGGTACTCGCCTTAACGATTCTCGATGCCAACGGCACACCACGCCCGATCGATCCGGTGACCGGCATGCTGATCATCGATGCCGATCTCCCGGCAGCTTCATCACCCGCCCCTGGCCCACTGACCACCAAAGATGTGTTTCAGATTCCCTATATTCAGACCGATCCGGTTTTGCGGCTGCAAGCAACCGTAACCGATCCGCCCAGTGGGTTTGATGGGGTGCGCTTTACTGTCAATGGTCCCGGCTTCACCCAGACCATCGACGATACAACGGCAGGCGATGGCTGGCAAGCAACCATTACCTTACCACGCCGTGCCGAGTATACCGTAACAGCCACCATCCTTGTAAATGGCACGACCGGATCGCTGAGCCGCACCATCGCCCCGGTCGGCTACGGACGAGTGTTCATCAGTATTGGCGACTCGATTACCGCCGGCAAGTGGGGATTTTACCGAGTGCCACCGGGTTCAGCCCTTACCGGTGCCAGTGATGGCTACCCATTCACCAGTCCGCCGGTAAGCGGTAGCGGGTACCCACGCAGCAGTGATGGTCGCAACTATCCACAAGCGGATAATACGCAAGCCGACAGTGCCGGCTATACCAATATCTATTATGCTGGTTATCAGATCGAGCTTAACAACCTCTTGACCACTTGTCTCAATAGTCCGGTCTTTATCCTCAATGATGGTTTTAGCGGCATTCGCACGGCTCGTGACCTCTACGGCAATACGACCGGCTCAGACCGGATTGGTATCGCAGGCTACCTCAATGTTCTCGGCAAAGCGGCAGTTTACCGCCAGCACATCGCCGATCTCGGTGCCGAACAGATACTCTTACAGGTAGGTACCAACGACGCAACAGCAACGTCAACCACCAACATCTACAACAACCTTATGCCGGCCAGTGTGTACAAAGAAGACCTACGGGCGGTGATCAATGCCCTCCGCCAGGACCGCCCCGATCTTGCCCTATGGGTTGCCCGGCTGCCATGGCGCAACGATGGCACGGCAAGCCAAGCAACTATCCGCCGCACCACAACGCAGGCTTTCAACAGCAGCATCGTTGCATTGGTTGACGAACTCGACGATACGACGCCGATTCGGCTCGGCCCTGACTTTTACAGTTATTTCGACGCCCATCAGGATCAGATCATCACAACCAATCCGAGTAATGGGAGCGCCGATAACATCCATCCCACCACTGCCGGGTTTGGCGCAATGGCTACCTTGTGGGCTAACGTACTCTGTACCGATCTGCCGCCTGAACCCGACCCGAGTCCGACACCAACAAACACACCCTCGCTAACGCCGACAAGCACTGCTACTGCTAGCCCAACGGCGACACCGACGGCGACGGCGACGGTGACAGCCACGGTGACACCGACGGCGACACCGACGGTGGCTGCCACAGCGACCGCCACGCCCACCGCTACCCCGACACCAGGTGGCGCACCATCAACCCAAGCTACGATCTACATCCCCTTAGTCAATCGGTAACGAGTGCGGACAGCGGCGGGTATTCACACTCGCCGCAACAATTCGAGCAGAGCTGCCGTCAGCTTTTGACCATCGTGGCGCAATACCCGGACTGCGCGACTCTGTTGTGGATTGTCGAGTGAGGTCGTATATTGGATCACCGCAGCCGACAAATCAGCCTCGATCACCATACTTCCTTCGATGATCACTCCACGTCGGCCATGCACATCACCCGGCAACGTCGCCAACTCTTCGTAATCGCCCGGATCGAGATAGACCGGCGATTGATGGGCAGCGGCATAAATACGTGTCGTTTCTGGATCGATCCGTTGTGCATTCACCAACACATAATCCGGGGTAATCCCGGCATATTCCTTAATTGCCCGAATATGATCGTCCACGCGAAAGCCGGTCGTGCGTCCCGGCTCGGTCATGAGATTGCAGACAAAGATCTTTTTGGCCGGACTCGTGCGTACTGCCTCGGCAAACTCGGCCAGCAAGAAATTCGGCAGAATACTTTCAAACAGGCTGCCCGGCCCCAACACAATCGCATCGGCCTCTTGCAAGGCCTCCACCGTTACTCGAGTTAACGGCGGTGGGTTGGCTTGTGTCAAACGCAATCGCTGCACCCGCCGATCGGCCAATTCGGGATGTAGGTGGATGTGCCGCACATCTATCAGCGTACTATCGTCAAGCTCGGCAATGACTTCGAGTGGAATCGGTGTGGGTACCACGTAGTAGACATTTGGTTGATTGAGCAATCCCGACGCCCGATAATAATACTCTACTGGATCGGTGATCGGAACGATGCAGGTCATCCGGTCGACCTGTTCGCTCAGACTCGACAATACCAGCATCCCGGCTCCACCGGATATGACCGCGATTCGGCGAGGATAACTCGCACGGTCATACCCAAGCACCAACTCATTACTGGTCGGTAACTGACTAGGACGCGGGATCACCACAACACCGCTCAATTGCCAGATCCCACCGACCAAGACAGCCAAACCGGCGCCAAGCAATAAGACCCCCCGCCACGGACGGGGAAGGAATTGGAGCGTCAGCCACCAGACAATATCGGGCAATCCTTCAACAGTGCGGTAGGCGTGAATAAACAGATAGGCAACACCGAGCGACAACAACACGACACCGGCGAAGGTGAGGGAGAGTGATGGGATGAGGTAGCGCAGTGCATTAAGACGGTTAAAGATGTTCTTCATGAGGTAACCAAACGGTCTTTTCTGGCTATTACGTTAACACAATCAGTCGCCAGAACATTGTCAAATCGGTATCCCAGCTTATGCACTAAATTGGCTACGCAACGTGGCACAGAGCGCACGCAACCCACCATTACTCCGTGCTGCCGCCTCGCAGAACAACAACCCGGCCAGTAAACCATCGGGACATGTACTCCAGCGACTGAGCAATGTCTCACCTGCGGTTGTCATTGCCACTACCGGTTGCCGTTCACCGTGCAGGCTATCACCGGCTAACTCGATCTTCATTCCATTCGCCTCTTGCCAGGCCGCCAACTGCTTTGGCTGCGTGCGCAATAAGCTGTGTGGCGATGGTGGGGGAGCGATCACCAACCCTCGCTGCCGGTGATACTGAGCCACATGAGCGGCCAACAATAGGCTCGCCTCGAACGGATCGAGCACCTCGCCCGACGGATCAACCACGGCCAGTGCCGTTCCATCTCCGGCCAGCGCAACACCGAGGTGTGAATCGCTTTCGCGTACTAACTTGCGCAACCGGTTGAGCGGCGACTCGAACGGCTGTGGCGCACCTCGCGCAAAGAGAGGATCGGGATCACGGTTAATCTCAATCGCGCGCGCCTGCCCACCCTCACCGAACAGCGCCGTCACCATACCGGCGGTTGTACCGGCCATTGCATCAACAAAAAACGTCAGCGGCAAGCGCCGGATCGCATCGAGATCGAGGGCATGGCGCAACGCATCGAGGTATGGCGAGCGTAGATCAATCGTCTCTTTAAACGGCTTCGTCGGTGGAAAGACAACCGGTGGGAGTGGATCACGTGCTGGATCAAGACTCAGCCCACTCTGGTCATCAGCAACCAAGAGCAAGCCACCGATATAATACGGCCGATTACGCGCCGATACATAGAGCGCACAATCGGCTATCCGTTGATCAAGGGCGTGGTGAATGGCCGGCAATGGCGCCGGTGCATTGGCCAACATCACCTCAACGCCCTGCGCTAGGAGATCGTAAGCCAACGTTTGCGCAAACAGGTTCGCGAGAAAGCGCGTATCGAAGGCAATCAAGCAACGAGCACGCTGTGATGCCAATACTGCACCTACCGTCGCTGCCCGGCGGCGTAGTTGATCGAGTGTCAGCTCTGCGGTATACGCAGCTTCCCACGCCTGTAACAAAGGGCGTCGATACACGCTCATGCCTGTTTGCGAAACTCCTCAACGACGCTCAACATCTCATCGCGAATTGCGCTCACACGCTCCCACGTCTGGGCCTCAAAACGAGTGGTAATTGCCGGTTCGGTATTCGAGGCCCGTACCAATCCCCAGCCATCACCAAAATCAACCCGCACGCCATCGATGTCAATCAGCGGGTACTTGCCGGCAAACCGCTCGCGCAGGAAGTCGATCACGGCAAACTTGCGCTCTTCGGGGAAGGGTATCCGACCTTCATCAATCGACGGTAACACCGGATATGGGGCCAACACCTCGCGCAGCGTCTGCCCTAGCTCCCCGAGTGCGTGTAACAGCATCGCCCCCGCAAACGCACCGTCATCAAAATAGCGACCGGGGAAGGGGAAGATGGTATGACCACTCAACTCACCGCCCAACACCGCATCAACTTCACGCATCTTCGCCGACAAACTGGTATAGCCGGTCTTCCACATCACCGGCTCACCGCCCAACTCGCGGATAGCCTGTGGCAACACGGCGCTACACTTCACGTCAAAGACCACCGGCCCCTTACGCTTGGTCAGCATGGCCTTGGCCAGCGCGATCAGGTAGCGATCGGCGAACACCACTTCACCGGCCTCATCCACCACCCCTAGCCGGTCGCCATCGCCATCAAGACCAATACCGAGATCAGCGCGATGCTCGCGCACCGCCGCTTGCAAATCGCGCAAGTTCTCAACTTTCAGCGGATCGGGATGGTGGTTGGGGAAGGTGCCGTCCGGCTCAATAAAGAGCGGGATCACTTCGATGCCGAGCGCCTCGTACATCGCCATCGCTAGTGGGCCGGCCACGCCATTGCCGCCGTCGAGCGCCACCCGCGGACGGCGGTGGCCGAAATTGATCCAGCGTCGGGCCGACTCGATATAGGCCGGGCCAATGTCAACCTGCTCGTAATGGCCAGCGCCCTGCGCAAAATGACCGCTAGCGGCAATCGTTCCCACCGCTTGTATCGCCTCCGAAGGCAGCGGCTCGGAACCGAAGCGCGGCTCGGCACGGCGCAGCTTCAGACCGTTGAATTCCGGCGGGTTATGGCTGGCCGACACAATCGCCCCGGCATCAGCGCCTAACGCCTCAACAGCAAAATACATCACCGGCGTCGCTACCATGCCAATATCGAGCACGTCCATCCCGGTGGTGCGCAACCCTTCCATCAACGCCGCCTGAAAGCGAGGCGAACTCAGCCGCGCATCACGCGCTACCACAATCCGCCGGCGACCTTCGTTGCGAAACAGGGTGCCCGCCGCCCGCCCAAGCAACTCATAAATCCCTTCATCGAGATCAACCTCGACGATGCCACGAATGTCATAGGCACGAAAAATCGTGTGATTGAGCGCTACGCCCATGCCTGCCTCAAATCGCTGGATGACGTTCACCGTGAACGTCGCAATCAATATTAGGATCAGTTCGATCCTAGCCGAAAGCACCCTATCCGTCAAGAATGCGATGACCGGTTCCTCACTTCCACAGAATATGGTAAGTATGTTATCATAGCAATAGGTATCACCAAGTCATGGCGGTAGTAACTCTCGTTTTTCTTCCGTTAAACAATCAAGCTGGAGCAAAGAATGCGTGCTGCTCAAAAGCTCTTTGTCGACGCAACGATTGTCTGCTTCTTGGTGATAGCTTGGTTTAAATTATGTAGTGGCATAGAACACAGCCTCGAAGTAGACGCCACTGCTGATGAGCTTTTTTATCTCTATCAGGGCACTACCCTAACCTTCTTCCCCGACTACGGCCCGCTGTACGGCCTATGGTACTGGCTGCTCCAGTGGGCTACACCTGATCGCATCGACCTCTACTATCTGAACTGGCGTATGACCACCCTCCTACCAGTTCTCGCGTTTTACCTGCTCTGCCGACTCAATCGAGTTACACCGATGGTCAGTGCGGTCGCGGCATGGTTATTGCTCATCTCGTCGATCAACGTGTTGACATGGCCGCGCGTATCACACTTTGGGCTATTCATTGTGTTGCTAAGTCTCTCCGCGATTAATCTATTTCGATCCCGTAGTCGGAGCAGCTTGGCTATCACTACCGGCTTACTGGCAGCTAGCTATGTTCGACCGGAATTGTTCTTATCCTACATTATTGGATTAAGTATTGTTCTGATCGACCTCATCCGTGATTATCGCCAAAAACGACTGTTACCATGGATAACCATGGGCATAACCGGCTGCGCGCAACTTGCTCTCCTGACTTGGCAAGGAGTTCCGGTGACCGAGGGACGCAGTTTCGTAGCATTCTCTCAGCACTTTGCAACGAGCTGGATAACATGGAACACTAGCCCGCTAGATCCTTGGGAAGATCACAGAATCGTTATGCAGACCGTCTTTGGCGAAGCAGATACTGTTTGGGAGGCTTTTTTAGCCAACCCGACGGCCATCCTAGGTCACGTGGTACAAAATGTAATCCGATTGTACCATATGGCAGCGCTGTTACCTGTAGGTGTTGTTCTAGTTGATGTCAACGCTGACCGAATATCCAAACTCTACTTTTGGGTACTTCTCTTCATGGCACTGGTGGCATTTTTGATGACCCTTCATCTTACTCGTCGCTCAATCAGTGAGCTACTTTTTTCCAAAGAGCATAACCGCTTGCGAGTATGGACAATTACTTGCACAGTACCGTTCTTATATACAATAATATTCCTCTTTCCAAGGACTCATTATTTACTTTTATTTACAATCCCTTTGCTTCTCTATATTATAGTTGTGTATACCGCTAATCAAGCCCGAACGCCACCGCGCCTAACTGAATTAGTATTAACAGTCTCATTAATGTTCTTACTCACTCCAATGCCATACGACAATCAATTGAAAATGCCATGGCAAATGCAATGGCACACGCCGGCACTACGCTTCTTGAATACATTACCCTCTGTGCAACAGGCTCAATTAACAGTCTTAGTGACACACGACGCCGCTGGATTGTATATCCCAAAGTTCAAAAAGGTAATACAACACCGTAACAATGATGATATGTTCATGGATCACCTTGAAGAAGCTGACATCATTATTTTACCCGAACCCGATGTTTTATCTCCCGAGATCCGGCGCTTTTTCAATGATCCGCAACAGTACGGCTTCGAACCTGTACGCGAACCGTACATCCCAAGTTTATTTGTACGATCAGAGTATCGTCAACTATTCTCACCGAAATAACTTGACAAATTTCTGAGTACACTTTATCCTAGCCCCGTGCCTTTAGGCAACAATCGCTGTCACCCTGATCACCGGTTATGAACAGAAACACTCGCATACTTTACTGGATATATATTGCGGTAGCCTTGTTTTCGTGGTCGCCGAGTAATATATTAGGTTATCTTGCACCACTACTTTTCTTGTTCTCAACATCGTTGCTCATACCTCACTGGCATTTTCTTGCACTATTCATACTTTTAGTAATAAGTTGGACTTTCCAAACCATTTTCTATGTAATAATTAACCCTGATTTCCAGATTGTCAACTCCTTTGTGGCTTTTATGACTTGGTCAGGATTGATGATTTTAATGATCTTTCCATACAATAAATCTATTCAGTATGACGTTCTTTGTAAAAAACTATCTTTTTTTGCATGGATACTCTTACTTATTGAATCAATCCTTGCTATAGTACAATTTTTGTATGGCTTCATAAGGTCAGGAAGCGCAGATCTTGGTGTTGGAGACATAGTTGAAGGAACTTTTCATCCCGACCTAGAGCCTGACTTGTCCTTTTCTAATCCGATGTTTTCTATAGGCATTTCGTTACTTCTTATTTTTCTTTGGAAAGATGTAAGAAAAAGAAACTTATTAGCATACGTTATTTATTTCATTGGAGCGACCAGCTTGGTGTTAGCATCAACACTTCATGTCATAGTTATACTTGGGGTAACTCTATTTATAAGCGCCATGACGATTTTAGTAAAGATAAATCTTCGGAGATTAACAATACAATATTCTAAAGGTATATATATTATCGCGGTATTGATCTCAACTACATCATTCACTTTGCTTTCTCTCCAACCCTTAAACACTCAAAATCTATTATCAGGTCATTATCTATCACGAGATACGCCCCGGACTGCTATCATAGCTGTTATCCTTCGAGACCTACCTGAGGAGTACAGTTTTTTCCCACTATTTGGGCTCGGTCCTGGGCAATTCGCAAGTCGAGCTGGACTAATAAGCACCGGTCTCTATTTTGGTAGTCAATGGACAAAAAATTTTTCTGAGATAACTACTCAGGCACAGATAAAATACCTACTTCCCCTGAAAATTGAGCAATCTGAGAATCCGGCGTTTGGTAGAAGTTCGACCGCAGCACCTCATTCATCGTGGATTGCAGTATTGTCAGAGTGGGGTTATTTAGGTGTCATGGTTGCAATACTATTATTACTAATAATACTGAACAAAGTAAATCGAGCCGTACACTCTTCTCCAACAGAAAGATTTATATTGACGTGGGGTATTTTATTTTTCTTCTTTCTAGGTTGGGGTGAGGTATACTGGGAAGTACCGCAAGCTTGGTTCCCTGGACTAGTGCTACTCAAGCTAATGTACTTTGAATGTAAACAGAGTGCCTCAGCAAGTAAGAATACTTGACAACATCATCAGGCTATGCTATAGTAAAGAACGCTCATACACTACAACTATACGTACTATATTTGATCTATTAGTTATGATACAATTAATAAAGTTCAAATACAAAAAAATCTTGACACAAAAAAAAGTAGTTAAAAACTCCTTTTATTTGTATTTTGCATTACTTACAAATCAAATACTATCATTACTTACGGTTTCATATCTATCACGAATGCTTGGTATCGCAAACTACGGAGTGCTTGCTACTAGTCAGGTCGTGGTATCATACATTCAGATCTTTATGGATTTTGGAACTTTTCTTTACGGTTCACGAAAGATAGCTGCGATGCTGGCAGTCGGTGATTCCGTAGAACGGATCATTGTTGCAGGTTTTTGGTCAAAAGCAATTCTTCTATTGTTTATCTTCGTATTTCTTCTAGTATTTCAACTATCTCCAGTTTTGAATCTAGTTCCAGAGCCTCACCTGGAACAAAAACTGCTGATCGCTTTAGGTCTTTGTGCGTTAGCATCTGCATTCAATCCGAACTGGATATACCAAGGATTTGAGAAAATAAACATCATTACACTTTTAGATGTCAGTAATAAGCTAGTTACGATAATATTCGTCTTTTGGTTAGTTCAAAAACCAAGTGATGTAATATTTCCCATTTTTATCAGTGGTTTTTCAAGTATAATACTATACGGAGCAGCAACTATTCTCATTATTAATAAAAACAAAATAAAGATACTTTCAGTACGTTGGCAAGATGTATTCGTTTTCTTGCAAAAGAGTAGTATCAACCTTGTTTTTCAACTATCCACCATACCGTATACATCTGCGCATCTGTTTATACTAGGAACACTCGCGTCGCCCTCAACAGTCGGGGCGTTTGCAGGAGCACATAGAATTTACCAATATATTCTTACTCTTTTTCATCCGATAATTCAATCCTCTTATTCAAGAGTTTCTAGTCTCGTATCTGTGGATATGCAACGCGCAAAATCAGTAGTAAACTTTTCATTGGCAATCCTGTTAGTTTTTAGCTTGACTATCACAATCGTGTTAAATATTTTTTTGCCAAGTATTATCAATCTACTGCTCGGACCTCAGTTTTATGAATCGGTTCACATCTTACGCACACTATCAATAGCTATTCCGTTTGTAGCAGCTTCTGGATCACTTGCCATATCTTGGCTCATGCCCCTCGAAAAAACAAACTGGTTGAACGTGATATGTATGCTAGCATCACTTATCTACTTTCCTGTTGCTATTAGCTTGTGTATGTTTATAGGTGCTACTGGTATAGCAATTGCTGTTGTCATTATTGAAGCGTTTGTCACTATATCAATCCTCACGATTTTGTATCGAAACAGACTACTACCGTTCCTTCCAAAGTAGACACAGGGAGATAGCCATGTTCAAAGGGTACAATTACATGTGTAACACCCGCTGGACGAAGAAGATACATGCGTCTTCTTGCACCTTAATCATCAGATATCGTTGACGAATGGCATATTCTGATAAGATTATATTTGGCCGAAAAATCTTTCTAAAATCAGACTTATCCCTCAATCGGATGGTCAAATTCTTGG
>NZ_JBWGQH010000040.1:0-33839 GCF_056331925.1 Chloroflexus sp. | reverse complement strand
CCCCAAAAACGCAAAGGCGCGAAGCTGCATAGCGAGTCGGGACCGCGCCCCCAAAAACGCAAAGGCGCGAAGCTGCATAGCGAGTCGGGACCGCGCCCCCAAAAACGCAAAGGCGCGAAGCTGCATAGCGAGTCGGGACCGCGCCCCCAAAAACGCAAAGGCGCGAAGCTGCAAAGGGCCGGTCGTCGGACAGGGCAACAATACGCGCACGTTTCCTGTACTTATAACCTTTTCCATGATGCGATATTATGCACCACTGTGCATGTTCGTTTCAGGCTCCATATGCACAATCACGATCGTCATATCATCGTGAACCGAACAGCCTTCGCTAAACGATCGCACTTCAGCCAGCAACCGTTCAAGCAATGCTTCGGGAGGCAAATGACCCCAATGGCGAACCAAACGTTCGAGCCGGTCAAAACCGAACAGCTCATGTTGCCGATTCTGGGCTTCGACCACCCCATCGGTGTAGAACACCAACGTATCACCGGAGCATAATTCGAGTTCGATCTGATTGTAACGGGCATCACGCTGCATACCGAGCGGCAGCGCCCCGGCAGTTTCTAGAAAGCTGGTGCGCCCATCACTATGACGTAGCAACGGCGCCAATTGACCGGCATTAGACAAAATCAACCGATGCTCTATTGGATCGATCAAAGCATAGCCAAGAGCGACAAAGGTATTCCGTGGCACATCCTCAACCAACCAGCGGTTAGTCTCGGCCATCATCAAACGAGGAAGCTCGTGATTACGCGCCTCGGAGCGGGCAGTTGAACGCGCCACGGCCATCAACATCGCCGCCGGCAACGACTTCCCGCTCACATCACCGATGATTATCCCAATTCGCGAGCCAAGGTCGATCACATCGTAGAAATCGCCACCGGTTTCACGGGCGGGTAAACAACGTGCTGCAATCGACACTCCCGAACAGCTCGGTAGCGTGCGCGGGAAGAGGTTTGATTGTATCTGGCGTGCAATTGCGAGTTCTTGCTCAACCCGTGCCACCGACTCTTGGTAAAGCTGAGCATTTTCGATAGCGATGGCGGCATGGTTGGCAAACGTCTGCGCCACCTCAAGATCACGTGCATTGAATGCATTCCGGCGGTACGAGTCGATATTGAGTACGCCGAGCACGCGGCCTTTGGAAATCAGGGGGACACCGAGCCACGTCAAAATCCGGTCGCCCATATCACCTTTCGGCCAAATCGTACCGTTAGGTGGAGCAACCAACAAGATCGGCTTGCGTTGGCGAACGACGTTACCGGCGCCACTCGCTGCAACCGGCAAGGTACGCCCAAGCGGCACACTATCGGCCGGCCAGCCACTCGCTGCGGCAATCCGCAAGACCGAACCATCGACCAACATAATCGTTGCCGTATCATAGTTGATCAGCTTACGCAATTCGGCCAGCACAAGCGGCAAAACTTCGTGCGGATCAAAGCTCGAACTCAGCACCCGGGCCACTTCGCGCAACGTCTCGGCAGTTCGGCGTTGTTCTTGCTCGGCGGCAAAGAGCATCGCATTTGCATAGGCTGTCGCCACCGATGTTGCAACGGTCATCATCAATTCCAACTCGTCCTCAGTATAGGAACGAGGTTCACCAAAACTATCAAACGAGATCGAGCCAAACACCTGATCACGACTGATCAGTGGCACGATGACCAGCGAACGTATTCCTATTGACTGCCAGTATTCACGTAACGTTGTGGCGCGAGGATCGGTAGCAATATCGTGGATCACCTGTGGATGGCGCGTGGTTTGTAATGCGTTAACCAGCGGATTGCCACGGAGAGGAATCTTAGTATCCAGTATCCCAATCTGCGGATATTCAGCGGCCACCACACCGGTTTCATTATCCTGGAACAACACCAGACCGGTATGATCGGCCCAGAATAACTGCACCAATTCACGAGTAGCGATTTCAAGAATCGCCTGTTGATCAAGGCGGGTAGCGAGTAAGCTGGCGATACGGTTAACCAACGCCATCCGGGCCGCCTGTCGCTCGGCAGCAATCGCGTGTGCTTGCGCCTCCTTGAACAGCCACGCATTCTCTTTGGCCTGTCGTTCGCGTTCTTCAAACAGACGCACCTTCTGCACTGCCAAGCTGAGGAGACTGGCAATTTGGGCAAGGAAATCGACCGTGCCATCATCGTAGCGGTACGGCCGTTCATCTTGCAGCGCCAGTACGCCGATGGCAACCTCGTTCTGGGCTAACAACGGCACTCCAACCCACGAACGCATGAGGTGGGATGAACCTATCGGATACGGTTGGATGCCTAACGCTTCGATCCGATCACGTTCGACACTCAGATCATCGAAACGTAATGAACGACGTTGGATCAGGAGCCAATCGGTGAGGGAGCGAGAAGGTATCGGGCGACCCATCAACTCGGCCCCAAATTGATGGTGATGCTCAACAAAAACGGCATACTGCACCACGCGCGTGTCTGGGTCACACAGCAACAGATAAAAGACAGAAGCCTCCGTCAAATCGACCACGATGCGCCGGACTTCGTGAAAAATGCGGTCAAGATCATACGACGCCGCCACCAGCGTCCCGATTTGATTAATCGCCTGCAACTCGGCAATCTGGCGTGTGCGTTGAACTTGCAAGGTAACATTTTGCACGTGCAACGCCAACTGCGCAGCCACATTACCGAGAAACTCCATATCACGGAGCGTAAATGCGTATGGCCGGTAACTCTGGACGGAGACAACCCCGATCGGGCGACCATCGCGATCGAGTAACGGCCAACCAATCCACGATTGCGCCATCCGATCGACGCCGATGATCACCCCTTCAACATCAGGCAATGTTGTAATTTCAGAGGGCAAATTATTGAGAAAAATCGGCTGACACTCACGCAGAATCCAGGCGGTCAGTGAACGGGGTGGTGGTGGTTGACTAATCCAGTATCGGTAGACATTTCCCTCATCGAGCGTAATCCCATCGCTGATCAAATGGCGCACTGGATCATAAATCACCATCGAAAACACATCAAGAGCCATACAGGCGCTTAACTCGGTTGCAGCCCGTTGCAACAACTCGTGAGCAGTTTGGGTCGTCGAAGCGGCGAGGCTGATCTCGCGCATCGCGCGCAATTCGGAAATTTGTCGTTCACGCTCTTCAGTTAAACGGCTGTGTTCGATCAGAATGGCGATTTGATTCGCGACTGCCTGCGCCAGCACCAATTCGTGAGGGGCTAATTCACGTGGGCTAAAACCAAACAGGCTTAATGTACCCAATACTCGCCGGCCAACGACCAACGGTAAGTTAATCGTCGACTCGAAGCGTGGGAAGAGGTGTAATGGAAATTGTGCCGGATCGTAGCGCGCATACCACTCGCGCTCGATAATCCGGGGTTGGACGTTGGTAATCACCTCACGGAGCGGACTTATCTCGATTGGCACCTGGTACGTTTGCTCAACATACTCCTCAGTAAAACCCTGTTGGGCGCGCAATACTAAAAGAGTACCGGTTTCATCGAGTAATCGCACATTACCGGCATCAAAGTGCAGCGTTGTCAGCGCAATTGATAACGACTCATTGAGCACCTCATCGAGTGGACGGGGATCAACCAACGTTGCAGCCAATCGGCTAAGCGAGGCCAACTCCTCACTCCGAGCGGCCAGTTGCTCGGCCAATTCACGGCTGAGCCGATCCTGCTCGGCGTTGAGAACGACATTTTCAAGCGCCAACGCAATGACATTAGCCACCCGCTGTAACAGATCGACAGTCTCTTGATTGTAGCGATAAGGTTCGTAGCTCTGGAGGGAAATCACCCCGATAACCGCCTCACTGATCATCAGCGGCACTCCAACCCACGAACGCGAGAGTTTCGTAACATTGCCAAAGGGGACTGTCGGCAATGTTGTATCACGCTCGACAACCAGATCGCCGAAGAGGATCGGCTCGCGCCGACGCACAATGAGACCGGTCAGATAGCCATATTCACGGTTTTCAAGAAATTCGACAAGCCCCTCATCATACAAGAGCGCCGCCCTAAACCGTTCGGGCTGTTCATCACACAGGGCGAGGTAACAGGAATCAAACTCAAACACGTTGTGTAACTCATGCACAATGGTCTCGAACATGACGCGCAGCGACGGATGGTCACGTGCAACCAAGCCGATTGCATACAACGTGGTCAAAATCCGCTGATCACGCTCTTGTTGGCGGCGCAACAGATCGCGTTGGCGTTCGAGTTCGTTGATCAATTGGCGGCCAGGCTCATTACGGCTCATGTGGTCAATTTCCTACCTACTCAGCGGTAAAGGGCAACCGGCACACTTTTGCTACCTGATCGGCAACCAGCACCGTCGTACCAGCATCAGCGTAACCACTACGCACATACGCCAACCCGATCACGCCATATCGCGGCGAGTGGGCAGCACTGGTGAGCACACCAACCTCTTTACCGTCAGCCATGAGCGGAGCAGGTACGATTGGCGGCAGTGCCATCAATCGCAACCCGCGCAACTGCTTAGCAATCCGACCTCGGCTTTCCATACGTGCAATAATCTCTTGGCCGACGTAGCAACCCTTCTGAAAACTCACCGCATGCCACAGATCGGCCTCGAGCGGAATGTAGTCGAGGGTGATTTCATGCCCAAAGCGCGGATACCCATGTTCGATACGCACTAACTCAGCGGTCTCAGCATTAAGTGGCATAGCACCAGCAGCAACTAGCGCAGCCAGCAACGCCTCGGTTTGGGCTACCGGCGGATAAAGGGTATAGCCATCACCACCGAGCGGCTCACAACGGGCGATCAATACCGGCGTCTCTTCCCACTGCGCAGCAACGATTCCATAGCGTTCCGCGACCATCGGTAAACCAAGAGCTTGCACAGCCTCACCGGCCTGCGGCCCATAGATACCGATCTGACCCAATTCACTACCGGCATCTGCAACGGTGACCTGGTCGTTAAAAAAGATATTTTTACGCAAATGGCGCAAGATTGGCCCGCCATGACGCAGTCCCGTTTCCAGCAAGAGTGCGTCGGGAAGGGCGTACACCCGCAGTAGGTCGATCATGCGACCGATTGGCGTGGTGAGTACCGTCAATGTTCCCTGCCCGGGTTGCAGTCGCTCAATATGGTTCGTCGAGAGGCGATGTAACAGCGACGCCCGATCACGACCTCGCATCCAGAGTCGCCCCCGGTCAGACTCATCAATAGTAGCAGCGGTGGTATACACCGCTTCATAGTCATGTGCGACAACACTATTCATAGGTTAGCAATCAGCTATCCAGGAATCGCATAACGACAAGTACGTTCAATATTACATTGTAGCACGGTCATTACACGATGATAACCGCAAACGAATCCCATAACGCGGACGAAGAGTTATCCCCGTCTGCAAAACGACCGGATGCTCAGGCACAAGATCAAACCGCCAGCGTCGAGCCAGTGTTGCCAGGACCAACACCCCTTCCATCCATGCAAACGGTTCACCGATGCAATTCCGCGGACCACCACCAAAGGGAAAGAAGGCGAATTTTGGTCGTGCCGCTTGGGCTTCAGGCGTGTGACGTAACGGATCACAGCGATAGGGATCGGGGAAGAAGCGCGGGTCATGATGCATCAACCACGGACTCATCAGCACAATGGTCTGAGGCTGCACCCGCATATCGCCAATCGTCACCGGTGCGATAGCGCGCCGTCCGATCAACCACGCCGGTGGATAGAGACGCAGCGCCTCGGCAAACAGCCATTCGGTATAGCGGAGGGCCGGCAGATCGGCAACCGTGGGATCGCGATTACCGAGCACAGTCGTCAACTCGGCCTTCAGCCGTGCTGCAATCGGTGGATGGAGGGCAAGCAGATACAAAGCCCACGTTAAGGCATTGGCGGTCGTCTCATGACCGGCTAAAAAGAGGGTAAGCACCTCATCACGTAGTTGTGTATCGGTCATTCGATACCCACCACGTTCATGATCGACGGCCAACAGTAACATCGAGAGGAGATCGCCGTGATCAACCGGATTGGCTCGACGTTGGGCGATAATCCGGTAGATGATGGTATCAAGCCGAGTTTTTGCCGTTTGAAAGCGACGCACCGGCGGTAACGGCAGAGCCAGCAGCCAATCGGCAAACGGCAAGACGGCTAGATCGAACATCGCCACCAGATCATGCATTGCGGCAAAGACCTCATCGGCATCGGATTCCGTCTCTACGGCGAAGAGAGTAGCACCGACAACACGCAACGTAATCGCCATGAGTTCGCGATTCACATCAAGCACGGCGCCGTCGGTCCAGCGTGCGCTCCGATCGGCGGCAGATGCCACCATTGTCTCGCCATAAGCGGCAATCCGTTGCCGATGGAAGGCCGGTTGAATCAACCGGCGGTGGCGCAAATGCACCTCCCCTTCGCTCGTGAGCAAACCCTCGCCCAGTAACCGTTTTGCCCGTTCCAGCACACGGCCTTTCACAAAGGCACGATTGTGGGTCACCAATACGTCACGGATAAATGACGGATGGTTGACTAACAGCATCTCTTGCGGGCCGGCACGAAACGGAACCAGATCACCACGATCCGCCAATTCGGCCAGTAGCGTCAGAGGATCGCGGCGCAATCGTTGCAAATTGCGAAGCGCAGCCGACGAAAACAGACGCTGCATCATAACCTCCCTGGTAAGCCTGGAGACTTATGCATCATACCACGCTTGACCGTGCAAAGGTTAGGCAGAACGAAGGAACAGTGTGTGAAATTTAGAACAAGAGCATGGTATACTATAACTATCGTAACGTAACAGGCGTAATGTTAAGACAGCGCCAACCACTGGCGATGGGGGAGCGCATGAGCGTAACAGGGCGATTAGCAGGAAAGATTGCGCTAATTACCGGCGGTGCAGGGAACATCGGAAGTGAAATGACCCGTCGCTTTCTCGCCGAGGGTGCCACCGTGATCATCAGCGGACGGAACAGCGCCAAACTGGCGACGTTGGCCGAACGGCTACGGAGCGAAGCGGGTGTACCGGCAAAACGGATCGATCTTGAAGTGATGGATGGGAGTGATCCGGCGGCAGTGCGCGCCGGCGTTGAAGCGATCATTGGTCGGCATGGGCACATTGACATTCTGGTTAATAATGCAGGGAGTACCGGCGCCCAACGACGATTGGCCGAGATACCTCTAAACGAAACCGACTGTGACCTCGATGATGAAGAGGCGTTGAGTACAAGTGTCGCGAATCTCCTGGGCATGGCGTGGCATCTGATGCGAATTCTCTCCCCTCATATGCCGCCCGGTAGCGCGATTATTAACATTTCGACTATCTTTTCGCGGGCTGAATATTATGGTCGTATTCCGTATGTTGTCCCGAAAGCAGCCCTCAATACGCTTACCCAACTTGCAGCGCGTGAGCTTGGTACTCGGGGCATCCGCGTCAATACGATCTTCCCCGGCCCAATCGAGAGTGAACGGATTCAGACCGTCTTTCAACGCATGGACCAGCTCAAAGGCCGGCCAGAAGGTGATACGGCTACCCAGTTCCTCGCCACGATGCGGTTGTATCGCGCCAACGATCAAGGCCAGCTCGAACGCCGCTTCCCTACCATCTGTGACGTAGCCGATGCAGCAGTCTTTCTGGCCAGTGATGAAACAGCGGCCCTGACCGGTGAGACGATAGAGGTGACACACGGCATGGAATTGCCGGCCAGCAGTGAAACGAGTCTGCTCGCCCGCACCGACCTTCGCACCATCGACGCAAATGGCCGCACGACGCTAATCTGTGCCGGCGATCAGATCGAAGAAGTGATGGCCCTCACCGGTATGCTCCGCACATGTGGGAGTGAAGTGATTATCGGCTTTCGTTCGGAAGCGGCACTCGCCCAATTCGAGCAGGCGATCGGTGAGAGTCGGCGCCTGGCCGGCGAGTCGTTTATACCGCCAATTGCCCTTCCAATCGACCCACGTAATCCGAGCACGATCGATGCCCTCTTCGACTGGGCCGGCGAGAATACCGGAGGTATCCACGCTGCGGTTATCCTTCCGGCGTCGGGGCACGAACCGGCCACGCAGGTTATCGATATTGACGACGCCCATGTGCAAGCGTTTTTGAACGACGAGATCGTTGGTTCGATTATCATTGCAAGCCGACTGGCACGGTATTGGCAAGCCCAGCGGATCGCACCGGGAGCGCGGGCACGCGAGCCGCGTGTCATCTTTCTCTCGAATGGCGCCGGCACCGCTGGCAACCCTTACGGACGGATTCAGAGTGCCGCTATCGAACAGTTGATCCGTGTCTGGCGCCATGAGGCTGCCCTTGACTATGAGCGTGCAACAGCAGCCGGTGAACGGGTGTTGCCTGCGGTATGGGCCAGCCAGATTGTGCGTTTTACGAACCGTAGCCTCGAAGGGTTGGAGTTTGCCTGTGCGTGGACAGCACAGCTCTTGCATAGCCAGCGTCGGATCAACGAGATTACCCTGACCATACCGGCCGACATTAGTGCAACGACCGGTGCCCGCAGTGCCTCGGTCGGTTGGGCCGAAAGCCTCATCGGCTTGCATTTAGGCAAAGTGGCGCTGATCACCGGCGGTAGTGCCGGCATTGGCGGGCAAATCGGTCGCTTGCTCGCCCTTAGCGGGGCGCGTGTGATGCTTGCTGCACGCGACCGACACAAGCTCGAACAGATGCAAGCGATGATTCGGGCCGAATTGGCCGAGGTCGGCTACACCGACGTGGAGGAGCGGGTACAGATTGCGCCAGGCTGTGATGTCAGCAGTGAAGCACAGCTCATTGATCTGGTAGAACGAACACTCGCTGCGTTCGGCACGGTCGATTACCTGATCAACAACGCTGGTATCGCTGGGGTCGAAGAGATGGTGATCGACATGCCAGTTGAGGGCTGGCGGAATACTCTCTACGCCAATCTGATCAGCAACTACTCGCTGATGCGCAAACTGGCGCCACTCATGAAGAAGCAGGGGAGTGGCTATGTTCTCAACGTCTCGTCGTATTTTGGCGGCGAGAAAGATGCAGCAATTCCCTACCCGAACCGCGCCGACTACGCTGTCTCCAAGGCCGGTCAGCGAGCGATGGCTGAGGTATTTGCCCGCTTCCTTGGCCCCGAGATTCAGATCAACGCTATTGCGCCGGGTCCGGTTGAGGGTGATCGGTTACGCGGTACCGGCGAGCGACCTGGGCTATTCGCACGACGGGCACGGCTGATCTTGGAGAACAAGCGACTCAATGAGCTGCACGCTGCCCTGATTACGGCAGCCCGCACCGACAGCCGTCCAATGCGTGAGCTGGTTGAATTGCTCTTATCCAATGATGTTACCACGCTTGCCCAACATCCGACAGCCCCTGACGTATTGCGAACATTGGCAAAGCGATTCCACAGTGAGGGCGACCCAGCAGCTTCTTCGAGCAGCTTCTTGCTCAACCGCTCAATCGCGGCTAAGCTACTGGCTCGGCTGATCAACGGTGGGTACGATCTACCGGCTGACATCTTTGCGAACCTGCCAGTACCACCCGATCCCTTTTTCACCCGTGCGCAAATCGACCGTGAGGCGCGGAAGGTCCGCGACGGCATTATGGGGATGCTGTACCTACAGCGTATGCCGACCGAGTTTGACGTGGCGATGGCGACCGTCTACTACCTCGCCGACCGCAACGTCAGCGGTGAAACCTTCCACCCATCGGGCGGCCTGCGCTACGAACGCACTCCTACCGGTGGCGAACTGTTCGGATTACCGGCGCCAGAACGGCTGGCCGAACTGGTGGGGAGCACCGTCTATCTGATCGGTGAACATCTCACCGAGCATCTCAACTTATTGGCGCGTGCCTATCTGGAGCGGTACGGTGCGCGACAGGTTGTGATGATCGTCGAAACGGAAGCCGGCGCCGAGAAGATGCGTCATCTTTTGCACGATCACGTTGAGGCCGGTCGTTTACCGATCATCGTTGCCGGTGACCAGATCGAAGCAGCCATTGACCAAGCCATTGCCAACTATGGCCGACCAGGTCCGGTGGTTTGCACTCCCTTCCGGCCACTACCAAGCGCACCGTTGGTTGGACGTAAGGACAGCGACTGGAGTACGGTGCTTAGTGAAGCAGAGTTTGCCGAATTGTGCGAACATCAACTAACGCACCATTTCCGTGTCGCCCGCAAGATTGCACTGAGCGACGGAGCGAGCTTGGCGTTGGTCACACCCGAAACGACGGCGACATCGAGCACCGAACAATTTGCCCTGGCCAATTTCGTGAAGACAACGCTCCATGCATTTACGGCTACGATTGGAGTGGAAAGTGAACGTACCGCGCAGCGGATTCTGATCAATCAGGTTGATTTGACCCGGCGTGCCCGCGCCGAAGAACCACGTGATCCGCGTGAGCGCCAGCAAGAGTTGGAACGCTTTATCGAGGCTGTCTTGTTGGTCACTGCCCCGTTGCCGCCAGAAGCTGATACGCGCTACGCCGGACGGATCCATCGTGGGCGGGCAATTACGGTCTAGATCATTCATTGTGTGAGCTTGGCCTTAGAGAGTCGCACGTTGTGCGACTCTCTGAGTTTCAGTTATGAGATTTGAAAAAAACTATTTGCACTTTTGCAAGTCATGGGTAGTATCTAGCGCGTATGAGTGCGTCAGATCCTGTGAAAAGTGTTGACCATTACAAATATCCATGCTAGAATAGGCGCGATTACCGCACAATTCTGATTGCTGCCTTCAGGCGGGAATAAAAGGAAGGACAGGTCATGGCGGATCCCGAAAGCATCTTGCAGCTTGGCGTTGAAGCCGCACGAAAAGGGGAGAGGGACGAAGCACGCAAGCTCTTCCGCCTGCTGACCCGCGAGCATCCCGATCATGTTCAAGGATGGCTCTGGCTGGCCGGTGTTGCAGAAGATCGTGAAGAGCGGCAGGCCGCGCTTGAGCAGGTGTTGCGTCTTGATCCGAACAACGAGATGGCAAAGAAAGGATTACAGGCCCTCGGAGTGCCACTCCCTCAAACAGCGCCAACACCGCCACCAACGTCTCCTCCGGTTACACGACCGCCGGCACCCGAAATTGATGAGGATGATCCATTTGCCGCCCTCGATGAGTTATCAGAGGTTATGGCTGCCGATTCAGGCCCGGTGCGGCGCGATCCCACCGTTCCCCGTCCAGAAGCAACCCTTGGCAGTGAACCGACGAGCAAGCAACCAGCAGGCGAGCGAGCACCAACAGCATCTGCATCACGTCCTTCACGTTCGAGTGAGCCACCATCACGACCAAGCAGCCGCCCCAGCACTAGTTGGGCGCGTGGCAGTGGTAAGCCGGCGGCCAATCCGCCCCGCCGTAGTGGTGGCTTTAGCCTGGGCAATCTTTTCCGGCGATCTGGCCCACCCAAGCCGAACAATACCGATCTTGAGGCAGAGACAGTACCGGCGAAGAAGGGTGTAACGCCGCTCACGGTGATTTTGCTCGCTGTTTTGCTGGTAGCATGTGTAGGACTAGGCTTTTTGTTCCTGGCACAGCGCAACCGTACCGCCAGTACACCATCTACCCAGGCGACCAGCCAAGCGGCAACGAGCGCTGCCGCCACCGCCGAGTCTGCACTGGCACCGACAACCCCTCCGGTTACGGAACCGACGGCCGTACCGAGTGAGGAGCCTACGCCTGAGGCAACTGTCGAACCAACGCCAGAACCGGCGCCGCCACCACCGCCGACAATTGATCCGGCCTTAGCAAACCCGACGTTGGTTAACCCCGGTACTGAATTGACCAGCAATGGTTGGGCATACGACTTCAATCAGCCTACCTATGCTGCACCGATTATTGGTCCACTCAATGGCATTACTCCGAACAATGGCCGATTCGTGGTTGTGTTGGCGTTTGTACGGAATACAACCGGGCAAGATCAGCCGGTTCCGCTTGACTTCTTCGTGCTGAAAGATGCGCAGGGTCGAGTGTGGACACCGCGTCTGGATGCGTCAGACGCCTATGTGATCCGGGGGATCAATGCCGACCTGAGCCATAGTGATCCGGTACCCGCCGATGGCTTTGTGCGTAGTGTAGCTATTCTGTTCGATGTCGCCCCCGATGCGACCGATCTGGTCTTCTTTGCCCGTAGCAATCCCAATCAAGGTTGGCTTGTGCTACGGCGAGTTTAAGTGTAAGCTCGCGTTGGCAAGTACGGGAAGTAGGGTGGACAACGAGCAGGTTATCGATATCGAGCAGTGGCTAAGCCGCGGTGCGTTGGCTGCGCACCGCGGTGATCTATTCACCGCACGACGAATTTTTCGTGCGCTTGCCCGCATCGCCCCCTACGACCAACGGGTGTGGATTGGGCTGGCGCGAGTCGCTGCAACCGCTGCTGAGCGCGCTGAAGCGCTGAGTCGGATCGGCCCGTCACCCCGCTCCCCACTCCCTCCAAGCGGAGAGCGAGTGATTGAACCCTCGCATCTCTCACCGATCCTGCTCCGTGGGGAACCAAATAATCAGACGACGGCAATGCCCCTTATCGGTGGGACGGAGAGGAGAGACTCCTCACCGCTGAACCAACTTCTCAATAAGGCGCCGGTGGCGACCTCCGCCGGTGGAGAGATGGCACTACCGCCACCGCTGACTTCAACGCGACGGCACGACCAAACCCAACCACGCCAACGTCGATTGGGATGGAAATTGCCGGCGATGCTCTTACTGATTGCCGGTGGGTTACTGGCAGTTGTGATGTGGCAGCGGCAAAAGCTACCCTTACCACCAGCTCATCAACTCTCTACCACCAATCTGCCACCAACACTGGCGACGATCGGTCCGTTACCGACACCGTTGGCCGGTGGAACGATGGTAACGCCGAACGTGCCAACCCCCTCGCCCCTACCACCGACCTCTACCCCACAACCAACTTCATCGCCAGAACCGGCAATGCAGCCCATTGGTCGCCTAGTGACGTATGATGACTGGCAGTTCGGGTTGCTCCGGCGCGAGGATGTAGTCGCGATTGAGCAGGGAATTGGTGACATTAAACCTACCGGAACGTTGTGGGTAGCACTGATCGCAGTGAGTAATAATACCCTGCTGGAACGAACATTACCCGCCACCGTTTTTATGCTCGAAGATGATGCGGGCCAGCGCTACCGACCAATTGCCGGAGCTTCGAGCCGCTACCTCGATCTGCTTGGGCGGAGCGTATACGGTGATTTGGCGCTTGAAGACCGTTTTGCTCCTTACAGCGGGCTGCGGAGCGTACCGTTACTCTTCGACCTGCCACCCGAACGTGTTCCGATCCGGCTATGGGTGGGTGATGAGGGATGGTCACTCCGTTAATGGGAATAACCGGTCGAGCACCGTCGCACCGAACGCGAGTGCGACGTGATCGGCTAGACGATCGAACGGATCGACCGATCCTGAGACGGCTGTTGTCGGTTGCCAGCCTAACTGTCGGAGCCAGCCGTGCCGGAACTCGTCATTGGTGAAGAGGCCATGGAGATAACATCCCCACACACGACCATCATGGCTCACACAACCATCTTCTTCGAGCACGGTCTGCGCACCACGTTGGATAATGGTCAACAGCGCGGGTGCTGCTCCGATCCGGTGCGTGCGGCCCATATGGATTTCGTAACCGTGCAGTGGTGCTTGCCCTCCCCACGGTACCCGTGCGCGCGCTACCGTTTGCGTTGTCTGCTTTGCCATAACGAAGATGGTTTCGACCGGTAATAAACTCAAACCGACTTCATCACCGCCATTACCTTCTACCGCTAAGGGATCACTAATTCGCTCGCCGAGCAGTTGGTAGCCGCCACAGATACCAACAATGACACCGGGAAAACGACGTAACGCTTCATCAAATCCACGTTCACGCAACCAGCGCCGGGCAGCGAGGGTGTGTTTGGTACCGGGCAGAATTACCGCCGCCGCGCCGGCCAATTGCGCTGGGTGATCAATGTAGCGCACCGTCACCCCCGGCTCGCGGGCCAGCGGGTCGAAGTCGTCGAAATTGGCGATGGCCGGTAAGCGAATGACAGTTATCGTGAGACCTTGCGCCGGGGTCGGTTGGGCTTGCTCGAGTGCCACCGCATCTTCGGCGGGTAGATCAAGATCCTCAATCCATGGCACCACTCCCAGCACCGGCACACCGCCGCGCTCTTCCAATATGCGCACACCATCGACGAACAAGGCCGGATCGCCGCGGAAGCGGTTGACGATCAGACCCTCGATCAAACGGCGTTCAGCCGGTTCGAGCAGCATCAAGGTGCCGAGCAGTTGGGCAAAGATCCCACCGCGATCGATGTCGCCGACCAGCAAGGTGCGGGCTTGGGCATAGACAGCTACCCGCATATTGACCAGATCGCCGGCCTTCAGATTTAGCTCAACCGGACTGCCGGCGCCTTCAGCGATGACCAGATCATACTCGGCACGCAGCGCATCAAGGTTGCGGGTGATCACCGGCCACAGCAGCGCCTTGCGTTGCCAAAAATCGGCGGCAGCAAGGGTTTGCCACGGCTTGCCCTCAACCACGATCTGACTGCGACGCTGGCCTTCAGGCTTGATCAAGATTGGATTCATAGCAACCGTAGGAGCAATACCGGCAGCCGCGGCTTGCACCGCCGTGCTGCGCGCGATCTCGCCGCCATCAGCCGTCACAGCGGCGTTGTTACTCATGTTTTGGGCTTTGAACGGGGCAACACGCAAGCCGCGTCGAGCAGCTAACCGGCAGAGTGCAGCGACTAGCGTGCTCTTGCCAACCGATGAAGCGGTACCGATGACCATTACGACAGGGGCAGGCATGATGGTTCCTCGTGAAACGTTTAACAAACAAGCAGCTTAACCATCACCGGTATGAGCATACTTCGGTATCAGCACCTGCCATGCCGTCAGCAAACGTGCATTTTCTGCCGGACGACGTGGCGCGACCCGTACCCAATCCGGCAAACCAAACGACGTGCAATCACGTACTACACAGCCGTGGGTCAACAATTGTCGGCGGGTGAAGGTTGCATCGGTGCTTTGCACCAGCATGAAGGGCATCTGGGAACGCCACACGTGCAAGCCAAGCCGATGCAAACCGGCGACCAGTTCATCACTCGCGGCCCATAGTTGTGGTAGTGTTGTCGATAAAAATGCGGTATCGGCCATCATCGCCAACGCTGCCGCCTGTGCCGCACTATTGACACTCCACGCAGGTTGAAAGCGGGCAATCGTACTGACTACGTCGGGAGTGGTAATCAGATAGCCGATCCGCAACCCGGCTACGGCATAACTTTTGGTGAGCGAATAGATACGGATCAGACGGGGCACGGCGATGGAGTCAAGCGGATCGCAACCGGTGTAGTCACGGGTCAGCGAGAGATAGGCACGGTCGAGTATCAGCCAACCATCGTAGCGCGCACAGACGTGGGCACATTCGCGGATGGTCGCCGTATCTAATGCCACACCGGTTGGGTTATTGGGCGAGCAGAGCCAGAGCAGACGCGGACGGAAGTGTTCAATAGCCGCGATAAGAACGGTGCGATCAAATTGGAACTGATCGGCGGCAGTACTGCGCACTTCAGCGATTGTCATGCCAACAAGGTGGGCAGCATAGGCGTATTCACCGTAGGTCGGAGCCACCACGAGCGCAGTCGTGCCGGGCTGCCCTATCGCTCGCGCCACGAGATGGATCAGCTCATTAGCACCATTCCCGACCAACACTGCAGCCGGATCACAATGATGCAGGTGCGCCAACTGTTGGCGCAGACGGAGACAGCTCCGGTCGGGATAGGGAGCCGGATTGAGCGCACGCAAGGCGGCCAAGACAGTTGCAGGCGGGCCAAAGGGATTGATATTACTACTGAAATCGATAAGTTGTTCGGCATGCAACCCCAACGTTGCCAGCTCAGCTTCATCGAGCGCACCGTGGACTACAGTTTCGTGCGGTTCCATGCAGCCTCCAATGCGCGCAGCTCGACCGGAATACCGCAGATAACTAGATATACTGCGGTGGCAACAGCGGCGACGCGCTGATTCACCAACCCAAGTAGATCACGGTAACGCCGACCAAGGGGATAGGCCGGCACAATGCCCATCCCAACTTCGTTTGTTACGGCGATTAGTGTCAGATCACGCTGAGGAACGACTGCCAGCAGATCGGTGATCTCCCGTTCAATGGCCGGTTCAGGATGTGATTCGTTCGCCAGCAACAGATTACTCACCAGTAACGATAAGCAATCGAGCAGCACGACCGTTCCCACCGGTAGTTCGGCAATCACGGTCGCGAGATGAGTGGTGGCTTCAATTGTGCGCCACGTCGATGGTCGGCGCTGACGATGGTGTTCAATCCGTAACCGCATTTCATCATCGTCGGCGGTAGCCGTGGCAAGGTACACAACACGTTCGCTGAGCCGAGCGGCGTATTGTTCGGCACAACGGCTTTTGCCACTGCGGGCACCGCCGGTAAAAAGGATAACTGTACTCATCATCCACCTCAATCATGAAGGCACAAAGAGAGCAAAGACACAGAGTTTTGAACGCAAAGACGCGAAGACGCGAAGGCGCGAAGACGCGAAGGCGCGAAGACGCGAAGGCGCGAAGACGCGAAGGCGCGAAGACGCAAAGACGCGAAGACGCGAAGGCGCGAAGACGCGAAGACGCGAAGGGCGCAAAGGGCGCAAAGGGTGCAGAGGGTGCAGAGGGTGTTGTAAGGGTTGGCATAGCATGGTTTTCACATACTCTATATTCAAAGATGGTATTTGAGCGTTAGGTACTACACAGAAATATCTGAATAAGCTAAGTAATTTAGAGGTTTAGATGTAGCATCACTTCTATCATACCTTACAATCCTTTGCGCCCTCTGCGTTCCCTGCGCCTTTGCATTTACCTCTTTGCGCCCTCTGCGGAGCCGGACAGTCGTCCGGATCTACTGTGTCTTTGCGTCAACAAATGTGCTGGCAGCGGCGACAAACCGCTCGGCGATAGCCGGGCAGGCCAGAAAATGCACATGAATGTACGACGCCAGCGTCTGACCGATCGCCACCCCCTCGCTGGCTGGTTGCGGACGCATCGCATCAGGCAGGCAAGCGTAGAGCGGCGGCAGATCGGTGGGCTGCGCTTCCCAGACCGAATAGTGAAACTCGTGACCACGCACCGTTTCACCGACACGCCACAGCCACGAATCGGTTTGGGCAGTGACCGTGCGGTAGCCAAGAGTGAGGCGCGGGGTCATACGCGAATGGCCGGGCAACACACCAACCATAGCGAACGATTGACCCTGCAAATCGATGAGGGTCTCGGTCAGATACATCAAACCACCACATTCGGCATAGATCGGCATACCGGCCGCCGCTGCCATCCGAATGGCTGTTAGCATCGCTTGATTGGCGCTTAGTTGGGCGGCGTAGAGTTCGGGGAAGCCACCACACAGGTAGATCGCTGCCGTTCGTGCCGGCAATGCGGTATCGCGAAGTGGGCTGAAGAAGGCCAGCTCTGCTCCGGCGGCCTGGAGAAGTTCGAGATTATCGGGGTAGATAAAGTTGAACGCCTCATCGCGGGCTACGGCAATCAGTGGAGGTGGGCCGGTGTCGGGCGACACGAGCGGCTCCACCGGCGGCGCGTTCAACGGAGGTGCAGTCGCTGCTACCGCTAGCAAACGGTCGAGATCGATGGTTGTTGCCACACGCTGTGCTGCTTCATCAAGCCACTCTTGCCAACGACCCGGTTCGGCCACCGGTACCAAGCCGAGATGACGTTCAGGCAGAGTGAGCGTCTCGTTACGCAACAGATAGCCCAACACCGGTACCCCGACCGTCTGTTCAATGGCTTGCTGCACGAGGACAGCGTGGCGCAGACTACCAACTCGATTGAGGATCACACCGCCTATCTTCACTCGTCGATCAAAATCACGCAAGCCAGCGATAATGGCAGCGGCAGTGCGCGCCATTGCCCGCGCGTCAAGCACAATTATCACCGGTGTAGCCGTCAGGCGGGCGATATGGGCACTACTCCCGGTATCGTCATTACCGGCGTAACCATCGAATAAGCCCATCACCCCTTCGATCAGGGCAAGATCGGCATCGGCACTTCGACGCGCTAGCACACCGGCGATCTGGTCAGGCGGAATCAGCCACGAGTCGAGGTTGTGACACGGCCTGCCGGCGGCGAGAGCATGATAGCCAGGATCAATGTAGTCAGGGCCACACTTAAACGGCGCGATGCGCAGACCGCGCTGACGCAAGGCAGCGATCAGACCAGCGGTGATCGTTGTTTTGCCACTGCCGCTCATCGGCGCGGCGAACAATAGGCGGGGCAGGTGGATCATAGGTCGTCCCACAACATCGGATTGGTAGGAAATTGGGCCGGATCGTACCATGCTAACGAATTGGCCAATGCCGCCACTTCACCCACGACCAGCACGGCAGGTGACGGTAATTGCGCCGTTTGTTGCCTGGCCGGCAAACTATCCAACGTCGCCAGCAGCACGCGCTGATCGGCGCTGGCTCCGCGGCTGATCAGGGCTGCCGGTGTATCACGATTGCGTCCGGCAGCGATTAGAGCAGCACAGACTTGCTCTAGGCGACCCAGTGCCATCAGGACCACCAGGGTGGGTGAGGCAGCTAACAAAGCCCAACTAACTCCACTGCAACCGTGAGGGGTAACTTCGTGCCCAGAGACGACGGTGAAGGCCGATGCGATCCCGCGCCACGTGAGGGGAATGCCGGCGTGCAACGGGATGGCTAACACCGACGAGACGCCGGGAACAATCTCGAACGGTAAGCCGGCAGCCGCTAACGCACTCGCCTCTTCGGCGAGATGGGCAAAGACGCCGGGATCACCACCTTTCAGCCGTACTACTTGCAGACCATTGCGCACCAGGCGCACCAATGTCTCGGTGATACCGTCTTGGCGGAAGGTGTGATGACCGGGTTGTTTGCCGACAAAGATCCGCTCGGCATATGGCGGTGCTTCATCGAGCAAACTTGCCGCGATTAACCGATCGTAGAGCACGACGTCGGCTTGGCGCAAGACGGTCAAACCACGTACTGTTATCAAATCGGCGCGACCGGGGCCGGCACCGACGAGATAGGCTTTTCCGGTCATAAGCTACTCCGGGTTGGACATGGATACGGAGGCATACGGATGAACACAGGTTGAAAATAGAACACGGATGCACACGGATTTGGACGGATAAACACGGATCGGATGGCGATTTGGAACCATACAGCGTCTCTTATCTGCACCTCACATTTGTGGCGTGCGGCAGTGTAACTGCCGCACAGCACACGCTCGCGTAGAACAGCATTCATGGTGCAGGCAAACTGCCGCACTCCATGCTCTCGCGTAGAATGTCATCGCAATGCATAGCAATGCACCTCATGCATCTCCGACAAGTCATCATCTGTGGTGGCTCGCGTAGAATGTCATCGCAATGCATAGCAATGCACCTCGCCACTTATGGCGTGCGACAGGCAAACTGCCACACGCCATACAGCTACATCACGCTTCCGCCAACCATTCGGCAATCGCGTCGCGGATCGCGGCGGCGCGGGCCGGCGCGGTGCCATTGCTGCTCACGGCAATGGTGATGCCGCCGCTACGATGTACTGCCGGCACATGGAAATCGCCGTCGCTGGAATCATCGGCGACGTTGCAGAGTGCGCCGGCGGCGCTGGCGGCCGCGGCAATGCGGGCATTGACGGTGCGATCATCGGTGGCAGCGAAGACGAACTGCGCGCCGGTGAGGTCGCCGGCTTGATAGCTGCGCTGTTCCCAGATTAGCTTTCCTGTCGCAGCCCATTCCGCCAGTTGCGGCGTGACAGTGGGGCTGATCAGCCGCACCGGAAAGCCGGCGGCGAGCAGACTGCGTACTTTACGCTCGCCGACAGCGCCGCCGCCAATGACGACCGCCGGCATGTGCGATGGTTTAGTCAAGACAATCGGGTAATCCGGCGCTGGCGGCGCAGCAGTGGTTGGGGTTGGCGCAGCGGTGCGAGTGGTGTAGCCGCGCGGCGTCACCATGTGGCCGGCCAGCGCAAAGCTCTGGCTATTGCCGATCAACACCACCGTCAACATATCGGCTTGCTCTGGATCAACTTCAGCGAGGGTGGTCAGCATGATCTGCTCATCGGCGCGAGTGACTTGACGGCCAAAGGCGACCGGCGTCTGCGGCGGACGATGGTCGCGCACGATGGCGAGAGCAGCCGCCAATTGCCAGTTGCGCCCATGCGAACGCGGATTGTAGAGTGCAATGACGAAATCAGCTTGTGCTGCCGCCCGCAACCGTCGTTCAATCACCGACCACGGCGTGAGCAGATCGCTAAGGCTGATTAGACAGAGATCGTGATTCACCGGCGCACCGAGACGCGCAGCCAGGGCCTGAAAAGCACTGACGCCTGGTAGTACGGTGACGGCCGGATTCTGCCCATCCCACCCCAACGACTGTAACGTCTCGAACACCGGCGCTGCCATGGCATAGATGCCAATATCGCCACTGCTGATCAGCACGACCCGCTTGCCGGCTTGCGCCAATTCAATCGCAACGCGCGCCCGCCCCATCTCATCACCCATTGCCGGAGTGGCGATAACCTCTTGGTTAGCGCGGAGCAGAGGGCGGATCAGTTCGATATATCGTCCGTAGCCAGTAACCACATCGGCGTTAGCAAGCGCCTGCCGTGCTGCTTCGGTCAGATGGATGAGGTCGCCCGGCCCAATACTTACCAGTGTGAGATGACCGCACGATGCGGTATCCGTTAACGGTGCAGATAGCACATCACGTAGGGCCACTGCAACCGTACAACGGGCAAACGCACGCTTAGGCACCAATAACGGCCCCTGGGCTGCTATCAATGCACATGGTTCGGCCACTCCCGGCAATGCAAAGCGGGTAGCGGCGCTAGGGCTAAGTGCGGTTGGGTCAAAACTACGTAACTGTTCGTGAGCAACGATTGTCAGAGGGACACCCATCTGTTCGGCCAATGCTCGCAAGCCCGGTTCACCCGCTTTAAGATCGGCAGTTGCAATGGCTATTACGCTTTCAGGCGCGAGATCGGCATCGGTGAGGGTGATGGCAACGGCCTCAGCCAGTTCGGAGGCCGGTGTATCACGACGACAACCAATCCCGACTACCAGCACGGGGGGGAGATAGCGCAACCCCTTACTCCGCACCTGCTCCCACCAACCGTTCATCCGACGATGCGAGACTACGATGATCGCCGCGAAGCGCTCGGTAGCCAACTCGTTCAGATCGGACAGCCACGTGACGGCAGGGGCAACGACTAATGCCTCGGCCAACAAAGTACGCGCCGTTGATAAGGCTGGATCAACCCATACTCCAATCGGGTCGCCATTGACCAGACAGGCCATAACGTGGGTGACAGCCGAATCGGGGGCAATCCGCCATCCTGCTTCACGCCCGATGAGATCAAGCGCGGGTAATCCCTGAGTATCGCTAGCGGTGGTGATTGCGGCTTGTCCGCCGGTGATCGCAGCGATCTGGCGAGCCAGTTGGTTCGCGCCGGCACGATGACCACCTACCAGCGGTACGGCAAAGCGGCCATCTTCATCGAGACAAACCACTGCTGGATCATCGGTTTTATGAGACAACATTGGCGCTATAAGGCGCACGATGATACCGGCGGCGCCAATGAAGACGACAGCACGTGCCTCTGACCATGCCGTCTGTACCGCTTCAGCAACGGTCGTGTATGTTCGGGCAGTCGGCCAATCGGTGGCAAAACGGGCCGGCACCCATACCGTCGCCGGCATCGCACGCGCAAGACGCCGAGCAAGTTCGACACCGGTTCGGGTGATCGCGATAATGGCAACTTCGGTCATAGGTTCCTCAGTCTGATGACACACTGCTACCGCGTCGAGCAGTCGCAAATACTACTCAACCACACGACGCCGGAGCCGATGACTGTAGGTAGGATCGTACAGTCGACTGGTTGGCCGATCGGTCCGCTTGTGGATCGGGTTAAGAGCCTCACTCACCAGAATCAGAGCTTGCCGCGTAAAACCGGCAGCCTTAACCTTGGGCACAATATCGCCGAGGGTACCGGAGAGAATCACCTCGTCGGGCCACGTTACTCGATACGCCACAACAACCGGCGTGTCCGACGTATACGCACCTGACGCCAGCAGCGTCTCAATCACCTGTGGCAAGCGCGTAATACCGAGATAGATGGCGAGTGACGCGCCATGGGCAGCCAAACCCGCCAATTGCTCGCGTTCGGGCAACGGAGTACGTCCGGCAGGCCGCGTGAGAATAATCGTCTGCACCAATTCCGGCACGGTCAGCTCAACACCGAGGCGGGCCGCGAGCGCGAACGCAGCCGTCACACCCGGCACCACTTCGTAAGGAATACCGGCTTCATCGAGTGCTGCCATCTGCTCGTGGATCGCGCCGTACAGCGCCGGATCACCGCTGTGCAGGCGTACAACGACTTGACCGGCTTGGGCTGCTTGACACATCAGATCGACAATCTGGGCTAAATGTAGCTCAACCGAACCGACGATCTGCGCATCGGGACGAGCATACGCCGCCGGTAAGGCAGCATCAACCAGACTATCGGCATAGAGAATAAGATCGGCTTGTGCCAGCAGATCGCGCCCACGCACGGTTATCAGATCCGGCGCACCGGGCCCGGCACCAACGAAGTACACTGTTCCGGGGACGGCAGGGTAGGTCATAGACATTCTCCACGACGCACAATGACAAGCGATAAGTAGGGACGAGGTTGCGGTGTCAACTGACGCAGATCGCGAGTAATAAACTCGCCCTCCAGTCCGACTCTCTCGGCATAGAGAGCATGGTCAAGTAACCCGGCTTGGGTAAGCGCAGTAAGAATGGACGGCAAGACCGAACCGGCTTTCATCAACACTACCGTAGCAAACTCGGTGAGCAGACGCTGCAGGGTAGCGGCATCGGTCTCATAGCTGGCCGGCAACACGATCAACCGCTCATCGGCCATTGTCAACGGCAAGCCGCCGGCAGCCGCAGCAGCGGCAAAGGAAGTGATACCTGGAATGATGCGCACGCTGAGATTGGGTGAGCGTTCACGCAACTCACGCCAAAGGTAGACAAAAGTACCGTACAGCAATGGATCGCCGAGCAAAAGGTAAACACCACGCTGTCGTGTTTGTAGTTCGGTGAGCATCACATCGGCGGCCGCTTGCCATGCCGGACGTAACTGACCCGAGTCGCGGGTCATCGGCAACGGGAGGGTAACGACGCGCTGACGTTCAGGATCGATCCACGGCGCGGCAATCCGCAACGCGATGCTGGCATCGCCATCACGGCTCTGCGGCGCGAAGATAACATCAGCCGCTTGCACGGCACGCAAGCCTTTGAGCGTAATCAGTTCGGGGTCGCCGGGGCCAATCCCGACTGCGGCGAGTTCAGCATTCATACCAACACCTAACTTTCAGGCGCAGAGCAAGCAAAGGTGCAGAGGATGTGAACGCAAAGGCGCGAAGGGCGCGAAGATAAGCAACGTTTTTTGAGGCACCCCATACCCACCCCATACCACGCTACACTTGCCGCACGAAGGGCGCGAAGATAAGCAACGTTTTTTGAGGCACCCCATACCCACCTCATACCACGCTACACCTTGCCGCACGAAGGGCGCGAAGATAAGCAACGTTTTTTGAGAATTTGGCATAAGCATCGCTACCCCCATAAAACCTTTGCGATCTTAGCGTCTTTGCGTTTTCAAGAGTAGTATGTACCGCCCGACCAAAAAGAAGTGCAGCCCCATAAAACCTTTGCGATCTTAGCGTCTTTGCGTTTTCAAGAGTAGTATGTACCGCCCGACCAAAAAGAAGTGCAGTCCCATAAAACCTTTGCGATCTTAGCGTCTTTGCGTTAATCCTTAGCGTTCTTAGCGTCTTCAGACTCGCCACGTCACGATGAAGATCGGATTGAGTGCAGCGAAGCGTAGATCGGATTGGATCGGCGCGCCGCGGTTGATCTGTACCTGCGCCACCCGCGCCGCTGGCAAAAGGGCCAGCGCCGTAGCGAGATGGCCGGCAGTCACGAGGTTGAGCACCAGCCGGCCTCCGATGCGCAGCCGTTGCTGAGCCAGCGCGATGATCGCCTCCAACCTCCCGCCGCTCCCTCCAACAAAGATCGCATCGGGATCGGGCCAATCGGCGCACGCCTCCGGCGCTTCGCCGTGAGCCGCGTACAGGTTGGGCGCAGGAAAACGGCGCAGATTAGCGTGAATATGCTCGACAAACACCGCGCGCCGCTCGACCGCATAGACCCGCGCGGTTGGGCAGGCGCGAGCCGCCTCGATCGCCACCGCGCCACTGCCGGCCCCGATGTCCCACAGCACTTCGCCGGGTTGCAAGGCCAGCTCGGCCAGGCTGATCAAACGTACTTCACGCTTGGTAATTTGGCCGGCTTCGGTGCTGAAGGCCTCGTCGGGTAGGCCGGGTGGAATGGGACGCACGGGCCGGTCGTTCCAAACCACCAGCACATTAAGCGGATCAAACGCGGCGGTGACGAGATCGGCGAGCGTAGCGGAGACGACGCGCTGACGCGGCCCACCAAGCTGCTCGCAGACAGCGCAGCGGCTGGCGGGTTCCATCCCGGCAGCGATCAGGGCTTGCGCAATCACTGCCGGCGTCTGCCGACGATCGGTCAGAATCGCCGCTTTGGGCGCGGCCAGCACCGCCGGAATGATCGCGTCCAAGGGTCGGCCATGGGCACTGAGCAACACCGCATCGTGCCAGGGTTCGGCCAGCGCAGCAAAGGCAAGCTGGGCCGAAGTCGGGGCCGGCACAATGTCGAGCGCCTCCGGTGGAAACACTCGCCGTAAACTGGCGCCAATGCCGTACCAAAGCGGATCACCCGACGCCAGTACCACCGCTGTTTGACCGGCTTCCCACGCCTGCTGCAACCGGGCCAGCGCCGGCTCCACACTCGCTTCGACCACCAGCCGCTCGGCGGCCACCTCAGGAAACGCAGCCAGATGGCGCTTCCCGCCGACCAACAGATCGGCGCGAGCAATGCGCAGAAGAAGCCTAGCCGGCAAACCATCAGCGCCGGCATCGGTCAGACCGACCACCAAAATCGGCACACGCCGGCTCATGGCTCACCCTCCACGACCGTGTCATCTTCGGGCAACGGATCGGTTAGCAACCGCTCGATCAACGGGGGCGGCAGAGTCGCAGGATCCGCGTGATCGGCAGCGACTGCCGCAGCGCGGGCCAGCACCGTACCATCAAAATCGACCAGAATGGTCTCGAAATCCATCGCGCCGCCGTGGGCGGCAATGAAGCGCAGGCACTGTTCGAGGGCCAAATCCACGATCCGCTGCAACGGTGCTTGCTGACCATATTGCTGGCACAACTCAAGAAAATGGCGTCCGGTATTTGCCTGCGCCACCGCCTGCACTAGCTCGTCCGGCGCACCCACCTCGCGGCAGACCTGCGCCAGAAAGGCGAAATCGACCTGATTACCGGCGACGTGGGTTTGCATATAGCCTTGCGCGGTCTTGATCATCTTACCGATCATGCCCACAAACACGGCTGACGGCACCCCGTGGGCAATGCAGGTCTTGAGCGCATCGCCGGTAAAGACGCTCAATTCGACAAATGCCATTTCCGGCAACTCAGGAAAGATACGCATCGCAAACTTCTCGGAACGAGCGCCGGTGCAGAGGATCATCTTCTGCACACCATTGCGAGCCGCCATTTCGACCGCTTGGATCACGCTGGCCCGCCACGCGGCGGTGCTATAGGGAAAGACCTTGCCGGTGGTGCCAAGAATGCTAATCCCGCCGATAATGCCGAGGCGCGGGTTGAGCGTCTTTTGCGCGATCTGCTCACCGCCGGGCACGCTGATGATCACCTCTAGCCCAGCCTGCTCCAGAAACGCTTCGCCGCCGGGAGCACATTCGCGCACAGCATCGAGGACGTTCGCGGTAATTTGCTGGCGCGGCACCGGGTTGATCGCCGGTCCACCGACCGGCAAACCCAAACCGGGCAACGTCACCCGTCCCACCCCCTCGCCGCCTTCCAGATGGATGCCCGGCGTGGTCACAAGCCGCACCTGCGCGCAGATCAATGCGCCGTGAGTGACATCGGGATCGTCACCGGCATCTTTGCGCATACAGCAATAGGCTTCCGTCTCATCGAGCCGGGTGACGGCGGGTGTCATCGTAGCGGTTTCGCCGATCGGCAAGGTGATCGTCACTTGCGCCGGCCACTGCCCGCTGAAGAGGGCAATCGTAGCCGCTTTGGCGGCGGCTGAGGCGTTGCTGCCGGTGGTGTATCCGGTGCGCGAACCGCGTTTGTTGCGGGGTGGAACCATATCGGCCATCACGTGTCTCCGTATGTACATGTTTCACCGCAGAGGGCGCGAGTGGTTCTTGCCGCAGAGGCCGCAGAGGATGGAGTACTAGTTGCATACTCCGAAACCCTTTGCGCACCTTTGCGCCCTTCGCGCCTTTGCGCCCTTTGCGCCTTGATGTCACACATCGCGGTTGTCTTCACCGAGCGCCAACCGCAGCAGCGCATTGACAATCGCCGTCGCCACCGGTGAACCACCTTTTCGACCGACGGTGACGATCCAGGGCACATCGGTACGGGCTATGAGCGCCGATTTGCTCTCGGCAGTATTGACAAAGCCGACCGGCACACCAATAATTAACGCCGGTTGAACCCCACGGTCAAGGAGATCCAGCAATGCAAACAACGCTGTTGGTGCATTGCCAATCGCTACGATTGATCCGGCGATCAGACCTCGGTCGGCAGCCCAGTGCAGAGCAGCAGCGCTGCGGGTAAGACCGGTCGCCGCAGCGAGTTGGATAACGTCCGGCAGGTCGTTGAAGCAGTGCGCTGCGCCACCGAAGCGGTGCAGCCGCCGCTGGTCAATGCCAACCCGTGCCATCTGCACATCGGTGATCACCGCGCAGCCGCGTTGCAACGCAGCGACACCGACTTCGATTGCGCCGGGGCTGGCTTGGGTAATCGTGGCGAACTCAAAATCGGCAGTGGTGTGAATGATCCGCTCGACGACCGTCGCCAGCGGTTGCGGCAAAGTGATCCCGCATTCGGCCAGCTCGGCACGGATAATCGCGAACGAGCGAGCGGCGATCTCGGCGCCGGTCACAGGAACGTGCTCGGTCATAGGTTCGCTCCCCGACGCAACTGCACAGCAATCTGCGCCACCCGCCGGCCTAAGGCTTGCGCCTGCAATAGATCAGCTTCGGTAATATCACCAACCGACGTCGCACCGTAATAGGAACCGGCCTGCTCCATCAGCGGCGTCCACGGCAAGCCAACAATGATCATGCCGCCGCCGAGCATCCAGTGCAACACTGAGAGTAAGGTAAACTCAGTGCCGGAATGGCGTCCGGCGCTGCTAGTAAAGGCCGCACCTACTTTGCCGGCTAAGCTTCCCTCTTCCCACAGGTCGCCAGTAGTGTCGAGCCACCGCTTCAACGTGCCCTTAATACCTGTCCAGTTCGGTGTGCCGATAATGATTCCGTCAGCTTCGAGCAGATCGGCTTTGGTGGCGTGGTTGGGCAAGCGCACCTTCACCTCGGCGCCGGGAACGGTCGCGACACCGGCGGCGATGGCTTGAGCTAATTGGGCCACGTGATCGCCAACATCGTGCAAAATAAAGATGCGGCACGTCACATCAGTCATTGGCGGATATGCTCCTTCCAGTAATGGTAGGTCTTGGCAACAGCGGTCACGACATTCTTGATCTCGGCTTCGAGCCGGAACTGCGGCCCCGCCGGCAACAGCAAGACCCGATCTTCACGTCGCACACTAACATTTTCCACGATAATCGCCCGCAACAGCCAGATCGCCATCTCTTCGCTCTCACAGACGAGGCCAATCCAGCCGGGAGCGACATCGGTCTTCACCGGCAGATCAGTCACCATCGCCAGCGCACGGGCCAATTCGGCGATCACTCGATCATACCCTTCAGGATCGGCATGCACCGTCGCTGGATCGACCGGTTCGAGTAAGGTACCGCGGTGCGGCGGACCACCGGCCAATGCGAGTTCGCAGAAAGGATTGTTGGGATCGTCACCACCCCACACCCGATCCCACGCTACTTGTCCGGTTTCATCATAGACAAGCGGTGCAGCCGTCATCGGCGCCGCACTCACCGCCCGCCCACCACGGTAGCGCGGCGGCAAGATCGTCTCCAGTCGATTGGTCGGTGTTTCACCACGCAGCCCATGCTCGTGGTCACTGGTTTGGGGTCGGCCAAAATCGGCGGTGAAACCGGGGAAGAGCCGCCGATACTTGCACACATCGCAATTGACGGTGACTTGTCCCTGCACCGCTTCGCGAAACCGCTGTTCGATTGCTGCAATCACCCCTTCGTGTAACCCAAGATGGCCGGTAAACACGAGATCGTGATCGGGATAGCGTTGGCGGGCAGCAATGACCTGCTGCTCAATCCGCTGCAAAATCCGCCCGGTAAAGAGCAGGTACGGAATGATCATCACCCGCCGTGCGCCGAGTGCGATACACGCATCGATGGTTTCGGGGACACGCGGCGTTGTGATGCTATAAAAACCATACATGACCCGCGCATAACCACGCCCTTCCCAGAGCAAGCGAGCCATCCTCGCGACATCGGCATTACTATCGGGATCACTGCTGCCGCGGCCAATCAAAGCTAGCGCCGTCTCGGCCCGCAGAACCGGCGGCACTGCTGCTTCTGCTTCAGCCAAGCGGTCGCCGAGAGCTTTGAGCAGCGAATATTGCACCCCCAGTGGCGCGCCATAGTGGATGGTGAGTTCGGGCCAGCGTGCGCGCGCCTCGCGCAACGCGACCGGAATATCGTTCTTTTGGTGGCCAGCCGCGCCGAGCAAGAGCGGCAATGCGACGATGCGCTGATAACCGGCACGAGCGCAAGCATCTATCGCTTGCCCGATCGGCGGATCGGCCAATTCAAGAAAACATGGCTGCACAAACAGACCGAAGCGTTCTTGTACCAACGCCGCCAACCGATGGTATTCGGCGATACCGGCAGCATCGTCGGTGCCGTGACCGATGAGTAACAGAGCCGTGTCATTCATAGCGTAGACCTCTGCTTGACGAAGCGCATCACCGATAAGCCGAGCAGGAAGCCGGTCACGAGAAACATTACCATTCGCCCGATCCGTCGAGCGTCTCGGATGAGTGCAGCATCGGCCATACGTGTACCGGTACCGAGCGTGTAGTGCTCACGCTTGGTCAATACCGTATCAAGCGCACCGGCCATTGCAGCCATCGGCCAACCGGCATTGGGCGAAGCCGTGCGTCGGGCGTCCCGGATTGCTCCAATGAGTGCCTGCCGACCACGGCGGTTGACGATCTGAGCAGCCAGCGCGATAAGGAGCGCGGTGAGGCGAGCGGGGAGCCAATTGAATAGATCATCGCTCCGTGCTGCCACTTTACCCAAATATTCAAACCGTTCGGTGCGATAGCCCCACATCGCGTCGGCAGTGTTGGTGAAGCGGTATATCAACATCGCCGGTAAACCACCAACTAAGAGCGCCGATACCGGTGCAATAACGCTATCGCTGAGATTTTCTGCCAGAGACTCAATGGCGGCACCGGCCACTTCAGCGGCACTCAAATCGTTTGTTTGCCGGCTTACTAAATGCCAACCGAGTAAACGCCGCGCCTCGACCAGATCACCGGCGACTAACGCCGTCTCGACTGCGGCAACCGCACGATCAAGACCGCGATAGGCAAGCAGCAATGAGGCGAGTGCTGCTTGCACGATGGTTTGACGTGGCAAAGACACACCGATCCCGCCACCCAGCAACCACCCGACGACGATCCAGCCTATTCCCCACACCAACCGAGCAACCGGCGGTGTGGCCGGAGCTAACCGCTCACCAAGATGCAGCCAGTGGCCCATCGCACCAACTGGATGCAGATAGTTAGGTGGATCACCGAACCCGGCGTCAATGACTAAGGCGAGCAACGCAACCGCAGCGCGCTCAGTCAGTAGGGATAACGCTCGATGCAGGAATCCGAGTAGCATTACTCATCTCCGTACCAAAACTCAGACGGTGCAATCAGCATCCGCAGCTCTGGATCGGCCCACACCTGTGCCGGCGGTGCTACCGTCATGACCCGCCCCTCGTGCAACACGACAACCAGATCGGCCCACCGGCGTGCCAATGCCAGATCGTGCGTTGCCAGCACGACGGTGCCTCCCTGCGCAACCAGCCGGTCGAACACCTGCATGACCTGCTGACGCGCCCATGCATCGAGACCCGAGGTCGTTTCATCGACTAAGATGCAGCGTGGGCGCATCGCCAGCACACCGGCCAACGCTACCCGCGCCTTCTGCCCACTGCTCAGTGCGTGCGTTGGTCGGTCGAGCAGATCGGTCACATCACACATGGCGGCTGCTTCCGTGACCGCCTGACGCGCTTCGGCGTCGCTCAAGCCAAGATTGAGTGGGCCAAAACTGATGTCTTGCCAGACGCTTGCGCTAAAGAGTTGCTCGTCGGGTGATTGCATCACCAACCCGACCGTTTGGCGCAAACGACGCAACCCCTGCCGCGAATACGCAACCGGTGTCGCACCAAGGTACAGCCGCCCTCGTTGTGGGCGAAGCAGACCGGCCATGATCAACAGCAAGGTACTTTTCCCGGCGCCGTTTCGGCCAAGCACGACGATCCGCCGACCGGCGTCAATCCGCAACGAGACGTCCGCCAATGCCGGCTGCGAACTGGTCGGAAAGCAATAGGATACATCTTCTAACGCAACCACTGCCGTCATGCACCCCACCTTGCCCACAGCAGACTCACGATCATCACCCCTCCGATCACCCACAACCGGCGCTCGTGGCGATACGTCAGCGGCAACACTCGGAGTTCGCCATCGAACCCCCGCGCCAGCAGTGCGATGTCGAGAGCTTTGCTCCGATGGTATGTTTCGACAAACAGGCGGCTTCCGATCAGGGCTGAACTGCGCAAGGCAGACCACCACGAAGCGTACCCCAGCCGTCCCGACTGAGCCGTAACCATCCGCTCAAGCGTATCGAGCAAGACAAAAATGGCCCGGTAGCTCAGCATCATCAGCTCGACAAGTAGCGGTGGCACCCACAACCGACGCACCACTTCAAGCAGATCGACCAACGGAGTTGTCAGAATAAGAAAGTTGAGCGCTGCTATCGAACCAAGCGCCCGGCTGAGGAGACGCGCTGCGGTATCCAACGATTCGCTACTCATACTCAGCCAGAACGGTCCCACCGACCATACCCCTGAAGATGCCGTCGGCGGCGTCAGACTCACACTCACCGCAACGGAGATGACCGAGATGACCAGAAAGGTCAGCTCGGAGCCGACGACCGCCACGACAACGCGCCACGGGAGTCGGGCGTACCACACGGCTAATCCCACCATCCACGCGACGACCAGCCATCCGACACGTGGATGATCCAGCAGCAGACACAGCAGGATCGTCACCATCACGATACTGCTCTTCTGCGCCGGATCAACGTCACGCAGCCGATTGGTGAAGGCGTAGCGGTCAATCACACGCAGCATATCAGTGATCCCGCCGTTGGCGGCGACCATGGCACCGGCCGAAGAAATATCCGATCACACCGGCGCCTGCCCCGGCCTGGATGGCGAACAACAGGCTTTCGGTCTCGCTCCCCGGTGGCGCGAAGAATGGTTGAAACCATGGCTCGTAATCAGGGGCGATCTGAACAATCGCGTCTGTGGCAGCAGCGTCCGCGCCACCAAACTCGGTGTCACGGATGAGCAGCATGGGCGCAATCGTCAGAACCACGACCATAAGAGCAAGCACAACGATCATCGGCCACGACAACGGTTGTACGTTCATGAGCGGCCCCCTTTGAACATCAACGCTTGCATCTCAGAGGCAGCGCTCGTCTGCAACGCATTCATTATCAGAACCGTGAGGATCCCTTCACTGATCGCCAAAGGAATCTGGGTCACCGCAAAGATCGTACCAAACTTCGCGAACGAGGCCACGAACCCACCAACGGGATCGGGATAGACGACGGCCAGTTGCAACGAGGTAACGACATATGTCGCCAGATCGGCCAGTACAGCCGCCAGAAACACCGTGAGCCAAAACGGCGCACGCTCGACAAGTCCACGCCAGATCAACCACGCCACGAACGGTCCCACCACTGCCATACTAAAGGCGTTTGCTCCGAGCGTCGTCAGGCCTCCGTGGGCAATAAGTAACGCCTGAAAGAGCAACACGATGGTTCCCAACACGCTCATCACCCACGGCCCAAATAAGATCGCCCCGAGACCAGTACCGGTCGGGTGACTACTCGAACCGGTCACACTTGGCAACTTGAGAGCACTGAGGACGAAGGTAAATGCAGCCGCAAAACCGAGCAGCAACCGCAACTCTGGCTGTGAACGAACGATCCGCTGGATGCGGCGAAAGCCAATCACCCAGAAAGGGATCATAACCACAAACCAAAACAACGCCCACAACGGTGGCAAGAAACCTTCCATGATGTGCATGGCATATGCCGGACGTGCTTCCAGCGCGATCAGGAGCGCCGCACCAAGCACCCCAATGAACCAACGATGTTTCATCACCAGCCTCCTCTTCGGTATTCAGCAAAAGCGACCGAAAGTGAGATGACGAAAAGATGTTTGCCGGTAGTATCGCCGCGTGCGGTAGACCAAAATGCTTCGACACCTTTTCCGCAACCGCAAGAGCAAGCGTGTGAGCGGGAACAGTCATCACAATTCCCGCTCGTCACCGACGACGCACTACGACTCCTTCTTCTCCGACACACCGGCTTCGGCGAAGGTTGCCATCTCATCAAGCACCTTGCAGGCCGCTTGGCAGAGCGACATTGCCAGCACAGCACCGGTGCCTTCACCGAGTCGCATATCGAGATCAAGCAACGGTTTCAAATCGAGACGGTCGAATACCGCAGCATGGCCACGCTCGACCGAGCGGTGGCCGGCGATCAGATAGTTGGTAACCGCCGGCGCAATGGTAGCGGCGATCAATGCGGCAGCCCCGGCGATAAAACCATCAATCACGACCGGTACCCGCCGCGCTGCCGCACCAAGGATAACGCCGGCTAAACCGCCGATCTCTAGCCCACCTACCTTTGCCAGCACATCCAATCCGTCGTGCGGGTTAGGCCAATGCAACGCCAATGCCTGCTCAATGACAGTAATTTTACGTGCTAGCCCGGTATCATCGATACCGGTACCACGCCCGGTCACTTCTGCTACCGGACGTCCGGTAATCGCCGCCACCACCGCACTCGCCGCCGTCGTGTTGGCGATACCCATTTCACCGGTGGCTAATAGGTCTACTCCACTATCAATCGCCTCGTTGGCACAAGTAATCCCCACCTCGATGGACTGCTGGGCGAGTTCACGACTCATCGCCGGCTCCCGGCTAAAATCAGCCGTGCCATAGGCGAGTTTGCGGCTGACCAATTCAGGATGCGGGGGTAGATCGGTCGCTACGCCAATATCAACGACAATCACTTGGGCGCCAACGTGACGCGCCAGCACGTTAATCGCCGCACCACCACGCAAAAAGTTGCGTACCATCTGTGGCGTCACCTCGGCGGGAAAGGCGCTCACGCCTTGGCGGGCTACCCCGTGATCGGCAGCCATCACGATTACGGCCGGCTTGGTCAGACGTGGTCGTTCCTGACCGGTGATCCCGGCAATGCGGATCGAGAGTTCCTCTAACCGGCCCAGCGAGCCGGCCGGCTTGGTGAGCATGTCTTGCCGGCGGTGAGCCGCCGTTGCCGCCTGATCATCCAATGGGCCAATGTGATTGATAGTTTGCGTGAGCAGCGACATACAACCTCCTTCATAAACGTATATCCCCGCACAACCGTAGAGCCGCACCCGTAGAGCCGCGCCCGTAGAGCCGCGCCCGTAGAGCCGCGCCCGTAGAGCCGCGCCCGTAGAGCCGCGCCCGTAGAGCCGCGCCCGTAG
>NZ_JBWGQH010000039.1:0-36402 GCF_056331925.1 Chloroflexus sp. | reverse complement strand
GGCGACTCGCTACCTGATGAGGTCGCTGCGCTGTTTGCCCAGATCACGTATCTGGGCAAGCGAGGAGGCTTTCTTCAATTACTTGATCGACCTAAGTACATCGATCAGGAGCCAGACGAGGCGGAAGGATGGACGTTGATCTCAGCCGATCAGACGCAGTTCAAGATTGACGGGACGCTGCAAATGCTGGACGATTGCAGTTCCAAGCTCACATTTGAGCAGGCAAACATCTATAGTGGCAAGCGTATAGTTCTCGGCAAAGATCGCATTCTGCGCCACGTCGTTCTCCCTTATCGCCTGGCGAGGAGTAGTCGATCATTCAGTCTCTATGAGCGCATCAGAGAGACATGACGCGGGAGACCTCCCATGACCTTTCTTATCCACCACCTTCTCCTGACCTTCACCGCCGTCACGCCCGTTGAACTCGACGACAACGCCGGGGCTGCCGTGCGCGGTGCGAATATCAGTGCGTTCTTGAACCGCTTCTCACGGTCTGCCCGGCGGCGAGCAACGCCCGCGCCCCTACGTCTGTCCGCCCGCCGCAACCGCGCCGCTATGCACCGGGGGAAACCCTGACCTTCGGGCTGGGGCTGTTAGGGCACGCCACCGATCTTTGTCATAGCAGCGCAGGGGACGAAGTTCAAAGGCTGGGACGGCGCCTCCAGGAAAACAACGGACGGCGCGGCGCGGTGCGCCTCGCTGCCATCGACGCCTTCAATCCCCTAACCGGCGCAAAGCAACCGCTCTTCCGCGCCGGTCAACGCCAGGTTCAGGCGCCCCGCATTCCTATCGGTCCGGCAGAAGTCGCAGCGTTCGTCGCCAATCTCCCGACCGACCGCCTGATCCTGCGGTTCCTGACGTCCATGCGCCTGATCGACGGCGGTCGCCTGGTGAAACGTCCGGTACTGCGTCCACTCATTCAACGGCTCGGCATTCGCCTGACCGACCTTTTCACTGCGTATGGCGAATGTGCATTTCCACCATTGTGGACGGTTTGTGCTTGGAACGCGGCATACCGCTGACTAATGAAATAAACCCTCCCAAGCTCGTTAACTGGCCGATAGGCTTACATCGCGGGCATTTCGCTGACACATTCGGATCGAACAGGCTCCAGACTCTATGGCCTTCATCTCGGCTATGATCGGCATACCCAGGATGTAATTCGCACGTTAGCAGATCGCGCGGGGCAATTATAGTAGGATAACCAGCAAAGACACCTTTACCGGAGTCAACATGAGAAGCGCACCGTATCCCGTCAGAACAGATTGACAAAATCTTAGTATACCGACACCTGAAGTGGCTGTCCCAGACGCTTCGCCGCACACCACGCCAGCGCGCCGCGTAGCACACTGCCGGGAATATAGTATCAGCGTCTTCGGGCCAATCAGGTTCAATGCGGGCAGGAATTGCCGCTTCCTTAGCATACGTATCGTACACTCCACCAAGGAATTCGCGCAGACCACGATCACGCCGTTCCGCCAACCCCCACGCCACACGACTCGCAAAAGGCTACATACGGCATATGAACCTCGACCATCACCCCCTGCCGACGCCTCTTCGCCCAGCGCAACTTTTTACCGGCCTCATCATTGGCCGTGCAGAAATTACCACCCATCGCCGCAGGCTCAGTAACCGTCAAGCTGCTACCCAATGCCAGCCAGTAGAGTTCAGCCAGATCGGCACCGCAAGCAACCACATCATTTAGAGAATCACTCGGAAACTAGCGCCGTCATCGACCACAACCTGACCAAAGTGCAAAGCAACGAAAAACAACGCAAAGGCACTCCCCTCACTCGCCGCAGCGGGAAAGAGTCTGAGAGGTGAGAGCCACAAAGCCGAGATAGCCGTCTCACCCCTCAAAACAGTACACCCCAAACGCCGCCAACTGCACAACCTCACCCACACCACGCCGCTCACGACTGCACGGAAAGATGCCAAGTAGATCGTTACCAAGCGGTTCGGTAATGAGCACATGTGATGGGAGCGCGTTGAAATTAACTACTCCGGTCAGAATACGCTCACCGAGCGTGCGACGAATCGTTAGTACCTCGACCGGTGCTGTGGCAAGTGCTTGATAGGTGACGGTTCCATGCCGCAGCGCCGGTTCGCGTCGCCAGAGATCGAGCAGGCGCGGCAAGAGGTAATAATCGGCAATCTCTTGCCCGTTCCAAATTGCCGGCGTCAAGCCGCTGAACAGCATCACCGCCCATAACGCCTGCACCAGCCGTGAGCCGCGCAAGCCGTCGGCTAGCGGGTTGCAGTCGGCAGTATCGTGCATCTCCAGAAAGCCGATCCGGTAGGTGGCCGGATACAGCTCGGCGTAATCGGTTTGATAGGCACACCACTCAGCCGGGGTGATCCGACGCATAGCAAGATGGATGAGCATATGATGACTGGGGTAATCAAACCATCCGCCGGCGAAGTGGGCTGAATGCGGGCCAGAGAGCGTACACAGGAGCGAAAGAGATGGACGTGCAGCGATAATCTCACGTAATGCCTGTACCATCAGCGCAGTACCAGAACTCGCTCGCAACGGTGGTCGACGGATCCAGGCCGGGGCAGCCTGGTATGGTGCGATGATCCGTAAGCCATCAAGTGCAAACCGGTCGATCTGCGCGATCACCCATTGCTGCCAGTACAACCGCCAATCGGTGCGCGTCCAGTCAAAGTGATAGCCGTTCGTGGGCAAGCCTACACCCGGATGGCGAGCTGCTGCCGGCGCATCGGTCGGCACACCGATGACAAATGCCCCCGCATCGTCGCGTACAAACCATTCTGGGTGTTCACTGAGGTAGCGTGAGTCGGGCGCACAACCTTGCATCGCTATGTCAAGCAGGACGCGCATCCCGTGATGGTGGGCCGTCTCGATCAGCTGTCGAATGGCAACCTGATCGCCGCACGCCGGATCAATTCGTTCAAGATCGCCGATCAGGTGGGGACGTTCGCCAACAGTATGCCACGGCAGTATACATAGGGTGTCAATGCCAAGTGCCTTCAGTTCGGACAATTGTGCGGCAAGAACGGCAGCTCCGCCGTGTTGACGCAGATCGGTTACATAGAGAATCGCATCGCGCAACCATGACGCCGGTGGTTGTGGCAATGAAGTGCGCGCGCGGTATACGGCAAGCGCTGCCGGCCATGATCGGCGCTGTAAGCCGATCCATTGCGTGCCCACTCTTAATCGTTGTTCAGAGCGTAACCAACCGGTAACAGCTACTTCGTAAGCTAACGAGACCGCCGTACCGTTGCCCATCACATAAGGTAACGCAGCTTCATCATCACCGATATACCAACACAGTAATGTGAGCGGTAGTTCGTTATCGTATAACGCCATTACCCCTGCCCCTTGCGTAGGCGACGGTTCAAAGGCGCTCCCACCGCGCAATCCAGGGGCAAAGAAACGGCGCGGAAGCACGTTGCGATCTTGGCCGGCTGCAATCGTTAGCGGTGTTCGTGGTCGAACGCTATTGCCCGGTGCGTCAAAGGTACATCGATGCGGATCACCAACCCGCACGTTTGGTACGATCATCCGCACGCCGTATAGGCGCAGGTCGTCACCACTCACATTCTCAATCTCGATCCAACGTTCGATCACCTCGCCATCAATACGGTAGTGATCGAATAGCTTGAGCGGGCCAAGCCCAATAATGATCGTCATCACCGGTCGGTGTTCTTGCATGCTCAAGCGGTGCCAGATGTAGCGGGCAAAGGTCTGAGTAGTGATCCAACCGGTTGGGCTGCCGAGTGCAATGTCGATCCCGGTTATCGCCGGGCCAAAGCCAAGTATATTCGGACTATCATGTTGTTGGAGACGCACTAATACGCCATTCTCAGTTGACCAACCTAGCTCGTAGGTGTCGGTACGGAGAATGATCTGATCGGACTGTTCGTAGAGTTCGTATTGCATTGACCGACCAATGCGGCTGTATCAAAGATATGTCAAAAAGGCGATGGGTCTTACTCGACGCCGTTGTCCTACGTAAAGCGTTCAGATTATAATACGAATCACCGTAGCGCCTCGACTACCGGGATAATCGACTGTGAATCATGCTGAGAAGTATAGGAACGATGCATGCCTCATCTTCACCTACCTGCGACCATCCAGACCCTGCTCGATACCGCTATTGTCACCGACATAACTATCGGTTGCTCGGCGGCTTGTGTCTACCATCTGGCCCTGCCTGACTACAACCTCTATCTGAAAATCCAACCGGTAGGACTGTGCGAATCGCTCGCCCGCGAGGCGCACGTACTGCACTGGTTGCGGGGTAGATTACCGGTGCCGGAGGTGGTCGAGTATACCTACGACGAACAGCGTGAGTACCTGGTAACATCCGAAATTGCCGGTATGAACTGCGTCGCGGTTCTAGATACATTAGACCCGGAATCGATTGTGTGTATGCTCGCCGACGGGCTACGGATGATCCATGCTCTCGACATTACTCACTGTCCCTTCGACTCTCGGCTCGTTCACCGCTTAGTACAGGCACGTTACAATGTTGAGCATGATCTGGTCGATGAAGACGATTTTGACCCTGATCGGCGCGGGATCATGACAGCACGAGAGGTACTGACCGCAATCGAACAGACATCGCCACCGGAAGATGACCTCGTTTTTTCTCATGGCGACTATTGCCTGCCCAACGTTATTGTCCAAGACGGCGTCCTGCACGGTTTTGTCGATTGGGGTCGAGCCGGAATTGCCGACCGCTACCATGATCTCGCACTCGCTTCACGCAGTATTCGCTTCAATTTGGGGGAAGCAAATGAATCACTCTTTTTTGCTGCTTACGGTCTTGAGCAGGTTGATCTGACCAAGATCACCTACTACCGTCTGCTCGATGAGTTATTTTGACGGTACTCGCCTTCCTCCGTGATGGCCTCGGCGGCAGTGCGGGTAGCAAATGCCAAGATCGCCGGCCAATCCCAACCCTGCAAGAGGCCATAGACCACACCAGCACGGAAGATGTCACCGGCGCCGGTCGAGTTGGAAACCGATTGGAAGGACGGTGTCTCTTCATACCACGTCCCGTTGACCAACATGCGCGCCGGGCGCGCACCATCGGTGACGAAGACAATCGCCCCGCGCACCTGTTGTAGCAGAACAGCACGCTCACGTGGCTCAGAACCGAGCAAGGCGGCCGAAGTCACAATGACATCCGCCGCCTGTGCCAGCGGTTCATCCGGTGTGCCCACATCGCCGGCCACAACCAACCGTTCGTGGCGACGGGCAGCTAGGGCTACTTCGGCAGTATGCAAACCGTATCGACTGACACTGACAATGTAGCTGGCAGCAAGTGCTTGTGATGAAGGAGGTGCAGCAGCCGTTCCCTGTCGCAAAGCAATAATCGTGCGCTCGCCGTCAGGAGTGATCAAGATGTGACATACCGGGGTCGTTACCGTCGCATCACGCTCAACATGCGCATCCAAACCCAGCTCCTGCAACGTGGCCGCCACCAGATCGCCGGGCGGATCGTACCCTAGTCGGTCGCCGTAGAGGAGCGGTTGGACGCCCCAGCGCACCAATGCACGCGCCTCGTTGAGCGCATTACCACCGGTCATCCACCGGCTGCGAAGAGCGTGAACACCGCCGCCCAACGTGGGCCAGTGTGGTAGCCAGATGTGAAGATCGGCACAGATTGAGCCGTAGCAAAGGATGGTAGACATCGATACGATGCTCAACAATACCTTAGTGTGACCACTCGCGGCAATCTACCCGATAGGCATCGAGGTCTCGTCGTTTATGGAGCGCATTGATATTCATCCGATTGGCCGTTTCACAAAACGACTCCGGTTCGAGATGATATTCAATCACAAAAACCGGCTTCCCGCTGCGTAGAAAAGGCTGCAACGAATCACACTCATCGTAGAAAAAACACGACTCATTCAATGCCCAATCGAAATACGGTGCTAATGCTTCGCTCTGTTCACCATCATTCTTCAGTCCAATGAACAACCCACGTTGATGAGCTGCCGTAGCAAGCCAGATGTTGTAGCGTTGTTGATCGGCAGCAGTCAAGGAAAAGCCGGTCTCGTTTACATACCCATTCACATTGTCAGGGTCGACACCGTCACACCCTTTCGCTCGCGCCAAATCAAGCCGAGCCTCCATGATGGGAGTCAACAGATCAACGCGCCGGATGTCAAGCCATCGTTCACCTGACCAACCTGCCATTGCTGCTCCCAACACATCCGTCGGGAACAAATGGGCATCAGAACGCCAATCCTCATACGCGCCTGCATTAAAATAGCACATCACAAACACACCGCGTTGATGCAGCAACGCAATATCCTCCGGTGACGTATCAAACAAATCGAGATTAAATACCTCAACATCAAGATCGAGTTTCAGATCACCGGTATATTGAATCTGCCAACGCGCCTGTTGTGGTACATCGGGTCGAGGCGCATGAGGGATTGATGCGGAGACGGCAAGAGAAGAGGACGATGGAACATTCATCGGCGACCGACATGCTCCGAACAGCAGAGCAACCCACCCGACGAACCACAACGAACGCAGCACCTGCATCAAACCTCCTTCACGTTACGCTAGCATTGGCAATTGCTCACAAGACAGGCAAGACAGGGGATGCAGTTCACATCCCCTGCCTTGTCCCATCCCCATTCACGTACCGGCGGGAGCCGGTGAGGGTTGACCGCGGTTGTTGGTATGAGATCCGTTCTGGTTGTTGGTTGGTGTCGGCATCCGACTCAAGGCAATCCGCAACACCTCATCCATCGATGAGACCGGGATCAGGTTCAACTCACGGCGGACTTTTTCAGGCAGCTCGCTGATATCCTTCGCATTCTCTTTGGGCAAGATGAAGGTGCGAATCCCGGCGCGATGGGCCGCCAGAGTCTTCTCTTTCAGACCACCGATCGGCAACACCTTACCGCGCAGCGTCACCTCGCCGGTCATAGCTACATCGCGGCGCACCGGTGTACCGGTGAGCGCACTGATCAGCGCCGTCGTCAGCGTAATCCCCGCCGAGGGACCATCCTTCGGTACCGCACCTTCGGGAATGTGAATGTGAATATTCGTCTCCTCAAAGGTGTTGGGATCGATACCAAAATCGGCAGCCCGCGAGCGCACGTAGCTGACCGCCGTTTGCGCACTCTCCTTCATCACCTCACCAAGCTGACCGGTCAGTTGCAACTGACCTTTGCCCTTAAACGGCAACACCTCGATACTGAGAATATCGCCGCCGGCACTCGTCCACGCTACGCCGGTTGCTACACCAACCTCATCCTGCTCTTCGGCGATCCCGTATGTGTAGCGCTCCGGGCCAAGGTACTTGACCACGGCAGCTTCATCGATCACAAACTTCGGCGGTAGTTCACCGTTCGCTTCCGTCTGCTCGGCAACTTGACGAGCCACTTTGCGGCACAAGCTGGCGATCTCACGTTCAAGACCGCGCACACCGGCTTCGCGGGTATACTCACGGATCAGCTTCAGAATCGCGCCCTCGGTAAACTCGATCTGATCCTCTTGCAAACCGTGGAACTCACGCTGTTTGGGAATGAGGAAACCACGGGCAATCTCCAACTTCTCGTCCTCGGTGTAGCCGCCGATCTCGATAATCTCCATACGGTCGCGCAACGGTAACGGGATCGGATCGAGCTGATTAGCCGTCGCGATAAAGATCACCTTGCTCAGATCGAACGGAATTTCGAGATAGTGATCGCTGAAGGCGTTGTTTTGCTCTGGATCGAGCACCTCAAGCAGCGCCGACGTCGGATCACCGCGAAAATCCAAGCCGATCTTGTCCACTTCGTCGAGAATATAGACCGGACTTTTCGACTTAACATTCTTCATCGCCTGAATGATGCGACCGGGCATAGCGCCAATGTAGGTGCGGCGGTGCCCACGAATTTCAGCCTCATCCCGTACACCACCCAGACTGGTGCGCACAAACTTGCGCCCCAAGGCGCGCGCAATACTGCGACCGAGGCTTGTCTTGCCCACACCGGGCGGGCCAACGAAGCAGAGAATGGGAGAACGCATCTTATCACCGGCCAGTTTGCGAACGGCCAGATATTCGAGGATACGCTCTTTTACCTTCTCCAACCCATAGTGATCGGCGTCAAGCACTTTCTGAGCCTCGGTAATGCTGATCTCGGGCAATTCCTCATCGGCCCATGGCAACGAGAGGATCCAATCGAGATAGGTACGAATGACTCCCGACTCGGGGTTGTTCATCCCCTGCTGGGTCAACCGCTTCAGCTCGTGCAACGCCTGATTTTTCACGTACTCCGGCGCATCGAGTTCGTGAATCTTGCGCCGCAATTCGTCAACCGGATCATCACCCTCTTCATCCTCACCTAGCTCGCGGCGAATAATCCGCAACTGTTCGCGCAAAAAGTACTCGCGCTGACTTTGATCAAGAACTTCTTTGGTATCTTGCTGAATCTTGACCCGCAGCTTGAGGAGTTCAAGCTGTCGCGCCAACACCAGATAGACTTTGCGTAAGCGCTCAATCGGGTCGAGTGTGTTAAGAACCTCGAGCCGATCTTTAAAATCAAACGCCGGCCCCCACGTCACAATATCGGCCAAGTGGCCGGGACGGTCAATGCGATGGACGAACTGGACGGCCTCTTGCGGCACTTCGCCAAGATGCTCGACAAACTCATCAACTTGCTGCTTGACCGTCTCCATCAAGGCTTCTACTTCCAGACCACTCACCGGCGGGTCAGTATATGGCCGGCAACGTACCCGGTAGAAGGGTGTGATCTGGATCGCCTCAATAATCTGCGCCCGACTCTGGCCTTCCAGAATCACGCGGGCAGTACCGTCGTTCAGTTTGGCAAACTCTTGCAACTGAGCAATCACACCAATTGGTGGCAGATTCTGTGGTTGATTGCTCTTGTAACCCTCAAGCTGATGCTCGCGGACGAAGATCAACAAGACATCGCGATCTTCTTCCCACGCGCGCTCCATCGCACGGTAGGATTTCCCTTGCGGCACCTGCAATGGTATCGTCATGTGCGGCATGATGACCATCTCGCCGAGCACCACCATTGGTAACCGACGCTCAGGCGCTTCTTGCGGTTCATCATGCTCTTCAGGTAGATCATCAAACAATGACATTGGTTCGTTCATAGTATCCTTATCTCCTACGTTTGGCGAAAACGTTATTCCTGTTGTTCAACCCACTGCGAGCACCGGGGCAGGATCACGGAATTGCAATTCGTAGAGACGAGCATAGATCCCGCCACGGGCCAATAATTCACGATGGGTACCGATCTCCATCAATTCACCGGCAACGATCACGGCAATCCGGTCAGCGCGTCGTACCGTGCTTAAGCGATGGGCAATAATGATACTTGTCCGTCCCACCATCAGGCGCTCGAGCGCCTCTTGGACCAATCGCTCGCTCTCACTATCGAGTGAGCTGGTCGCTTCGTCGAGGATTAAGATCCGCGGATTTTTCAAGATGGCACGGGCAATCGCGATACGCTGGCGCTGACCACCGCTAAGGCGTATCCCCCGTTCACCGACCGGGGTGTCGTAACCTTCGGGAAGCTGACAGATAAATTCATGGGCATTAGCCATCTTCGCTGCGGCTTCAATCTCTGCATCACCGGCATCGAGCCGGCCATAGCGAATGTTGTCACGAATACTGCCGCTGAACAGCATGGTTTCTTGCGGCACAATTCCGATCTGTGTACGCAGCGACTGCATCTGCACCCGGCGTACATCGTAGCCGTCGATGAGAACACTGCCATCCTGCACATCGTAAAAGCGCGGGATGAGACTTACGATAGTGCTCTTGCCGGCACCGCTCGGCCCGACGAGCGCTACCATCTCACCCGGCTCGATCACCAGCGAGAAGTTGCGGAGCACGATTGGCGCAATATGACCGTTTTCGGCTCGCTGATAAGCGAACGATACATTGCGGAACTCAACCCGCCCTTGCACCGGTGGCAACGGAATGGCATCAGGCGCATCGGCAACTGCCGGCTGTTGATCGAGCAGCTCGAAGACGCGCGCAACCGCACCGAGCGCCTCTTGCACCTGCCCAAACAGGCCGGCAAATGCGCCCATCGATCCGGCGACGATCCCGGCGTAGACCAGAAACGCCACCAGATTCCCCGGCGTCAACTCGCCGGTACTTACCAGATACCCACCCACTACCAACATACCGATGAGCGTTGCCCATACGGCCAACGACATCGATGGCTGAAAGAGCGCACGGAGCCAAGCCCGCCTCATTGCCGCAGCAAGCGTTGCCTCCACCGCCGTGCGAAATCGCTCAACCTCATACGGTTCGCGTCCAAACGAACGCACCACCCGCACACCGGAAACCGTTTCTTCTAGAATACTGGTTGCATCGGCCAATCGGTCCTGCACCGTTGTCGAGATTCGCCGCAACCAGCGCCCAAAAAACACGGCAATCAAGATGAGCGTCGGTATCAAAACCAGTGCTAACGCACTGAGTTGCCACGAGACCACGATCATCAACACAATGGCCCCGATCAATTGGATCATACCTTGCAGCAGCGTGGTCAGGTTGGTCGTCACCGTCGATTGGATCAACGTCACGTCGTTGGTGATCCGCGACGTGATTTCACCGGTACGGCGCTGCTCGAAGAAAGCAAGGTCCAGTCGTTGGAGGTGCTGATACGCGGCGAGACGGAGATCGGCAACAACCCGCTCACCAACGAAGGTTAGACTATAGTTTTGAATCAGGCCGGCAACCGTCTGCCCAATAGCCACTCCACCCAACAACACAGCAATACGCCCAATCGGCAATGTCTGATTACCGGTGATCAGATTTACCATCTGACCAATAGCTAATGGCATCACCAAACTTAAGGCAGCACCGATGACCATCGCCACTACCGCAACGATCATCCAGCCTCGGTATGGTCGCAGATAGCCGAGCAGGCGCGACCAGTGAGCGCTTTCCGGTAGCGCAGGCGAGCGGATGGATTGCCATCGTAACCGCACCAATGAGTTGCTCCTCGCACGACACGGGACACCCCGCTCGTGACTACATTGCTTAGGCTAGGCGTCCCGTGTCGCTCCGTTCGAGCACGCGCACCATTCCGGTTAACACTCCTTCGAGCAGTCCGAGCAAACGATCGGCATCGGCTGACGACAAATGACCGAGTGCTGCATAAATTTGCTCACGCCGGGCCTGCTTGATTGCGGCAATCAATGCCAACCCCCGCGGCGTCACCTGTACCATCACCTGCCGACGATCCCGTTCGTGTCGGGTGCGCTCGACCAGTTGCTTATCGAGCAGTCGATCGACGACGCCGGTGAGTGCGGCTGCCGACTGTTGCGTCGCTTCGGCCAGGTCCGACATCTTGCATTCACCATTGGTTTGGGCAAGATGAAGAAGGGTATAGAACTGAGTCAGGGTCAAGTTGAAGCGTTCGTCGTCGAGCAACTGCACAAACTGGCGCTGCGCCAGCCAACTGATGCGCAGGATTACCTGCTCGATAGCATCGAGCGTTGCATGTTCGGGTAGTGTTTTGGGCTGTTCTTCCTCAGCCATGCGTGACGTTAATCCTAGCCTATGTAGATATTCAACAATGTTGAGTATATCAGAGGCAAGTAATTTTGTAAAGTCATGCGAAGCTTGTGCTCATTAGCGCGGGCTGGTGGGTGACGCAAGGAACGCAAAGGGGTATAATGCAAAGGCACAAAGCACGCAAAGGGCGCAGAGGAATGGCACCGTTTCGGAAGGCGCACGGCAGAGCGCCCCTCCGCAGGGTGCCCCAGCTTAAGGAGCAGCAATCGGCCAGTGAAACCATGCCACGAACAGATCACCGTGGGGGCGGGCACCGACATACTGACCGGCAATCGCGGCCGCACCGTTGGGCAAGCCATAGGCATTTGCGACCAATTCAGCACAAATCGCCAAACCAAACCCATAGCCACTACCACCGGTGCTGTTAAAGGTGAAACCACCGCGGAACAGGTCACTCCACTGCTGCCCAAAACGCTGCTCAAGGGCCGAATATTGTATTGTATCGATCCGATTCGCCACCACAAACCGCAAACTCGGCGATTCGCACTCAGCGATCGGAAAGATACCAACCATCACACGGTGATCGGCGCTATGGCGGGTAGCATTATTAACCAGATTATAAAACACGCGGTCGAGAGCCGAAAACTCCACGCAGCGGTCGGCCACCACCCCGTTGTAGCGCGCATCGACGATTACCTGGGCAGTACCATCGGGCAAGCGGTAATCGGCCTGATTCCACTTCTCGAGCAACAGATCAACACCATGCGCACGCAACTCAATATCGCGCGCCGTGCGAACCGGATCGATGTCCGGCAAACAGTTCCGCATAATCTTGAGATGATCGCGGGTGAGAAGATAGATCCGCTCAATATCGGCAGGCTGCACCCGCTCAACTTCGAGCAACTGAAGTTGCAATGCCAACGCCTGCAACGATCCACCACGCACATCGTGGATCACCTGACCCAATACGGGGTCAAGATGGCTAAGCGAGATTCCACGTAGCTCATTGATCAGATCAAACCAGCCCTTCTCATGCAAGAACCGGCGCAAATCGGCGTAATCAAGTCGGCGCTGTTGATCAAACATCGTAAAGATTTGGAGCAGTGTATCGTACAACCGCCGAACGACGTCTTGTACCGCAGGCGGCAGCGTATTGACACCGGCGCTGCTCCGACTACGCAAAAAAGGGTCATGGCGCAATAATGGCAAATTGCACGGTGCAAGCGCTTTAACGGATTCGTCACTGAGAGGAAATGCACCGGACATAAGACATCTCCAGTTTAAGAGGGCGAACGCATCACTCGTTCCTTCAAGATGCTTCTATACATTATTTAAACGTCATTATAACCGATCTTTAGAATATTCGGGGAATGACATTTATTTGTTTGAAAAATTTGCATATATAAAACTGTACGCTATACGAAACAGAACGGATCGATCTTCAATTTATTCGCGTAGAAAAGCGGCGCAGGCTTCCGGAATACTGGGATTGATAAAAATACCGCTCCCCATCTCAAAGCCGGCCATATATGACAGGCGCGGAACAACGGCCAGATACCAGTGAAAATAGCCATTCTCCGGCTCTTTGGCCGGGGTCGAGCGGAGGACCAGATTAAAATCAGGATCGTTGAGGCGATAGTAGAGGCGATAAAACACTTCCCGCACTACATCGGCCAGAGCGTCGAGTTCCGTTTCATCGACATGAAAAAAACTAGCCCGATGTTTCCGCGGCAAGACCCAGATGTGGAATGGGGAAGAGGCTGCGTAGAGCACAAACGCGACAAAATCATCGTTTGCATACACCAATCGTTCGTTACTGGCCAGCTCATCGGCTAGCATCGCACAAAAGACACACTGGCCGGTATCATCAAAAAACCGACGCGCCTCCTCAATCCGATGCCGAACATCAGCCGGGACTACCGGCACGGCTATCAGTTGACTATGCGGATGCTGTAACGAGGCACCGGCCCGTTCACCATGATTCTTAAAAATAACCACTTGCTCTACCCGCGGATCGGCACTCATTGCCCGACCACGCCGTAGATACATCTCCAGCACAGCCTTTACTTCGGCATTGGTCATTAACCCCAGTGTTGTATTGTGATGGGGATGCTCGATCAACACCTCGTGGTATCCATAACCGCTCAGGGTGCGCCGCAGACCATCAAAACGCCGCATCACCGGCCCATGATCGTGCAATGCCGGATACTTATTGCGAACAATGCGTAATTGCCACGGCCCGGTCGCCGGATATCGTTCGACTTCAAGGTCAAGCTCTTCGTTACCAACACAGAAGGGACATTGCGGATCGTGCAGTGGACGCTCGGCAGTGCGTGGTTGGTGTCGCGTCTCGGTGAATGCATTGGGACGGCGGGCACGTTCGCTGGCAATGATGACCCATTCACGGGTAGCAATATTCAGCCGTAATTCCGACATGAGGCTTTGCTCCACAGCGGACGGTTAGCCGCAGCTTTGCACTCTACGCTGTATTGTAGCCCCGATATGGCAGATCGGCAAGTTATATCGGTTGACAAGTCATCCCTTAATGGAATAAACTAAACATCAGATGATATGATCTTTTGGCGGAGCCATTATGACAATCACCCGACGACGGCTAGTCGAACAAGTTATCGAGCACTTACGACACCAAATTGCCACAGGCACGTACCCGATCGGTAGCCGTTTACCACCGGAGCCACAACTGATGGCCCAAATTGGGGTGGGTCGCTCGACAGTGCGTGAAGCTATTCGGGCGCTAGCTCACGAAGGACTGCTCGAAGTCCGTCAGGGTGATGGTACGTATGTGCGCGCCTTGGCTACTGCCGAACCATTGGCAACGCGGCTCCGCCAGACTAAAGTGCAAGAAGTGCATGAGGTGCGTCGTGCGCTCGAGTTAGAAGTTGTTGCACTGGCCGCCGAACGACGACATGACGAAGATCTCGCCGTGATCAAGCAGTGGTTGGCCGTCCGCTCGGCAGCTCTTGCCAACGGTGATATTACTACCGCGCTCTCTGCCGACATCGAATTGCACTGTGCTATCGCCCGCGCTACCCACAACCCCACGCTCAGCGATCTGTACCGTATATTCGCGGTTACCCTCCGTGATGCGCTCGGTGTGTTGTGGGAAGCGGCTGCACCATCGTCTGCCGATCATTCCCACGCCGATCTCGTTGCTGCCATCGCCGCCGGTGACGCCGAAACTGCCGTCGCGATAACACGCACTATTCTTGCCCGCCACGAAGCGACTATTCACTTGCATACCTCAACGGGGTAATTTTTTATGTCTCTAATACATCAGATGATCTGATGTTTTGCAAAGTCTTGCACACTGTTGTATTACGCACGAAAGGTTGTTGAGCGTGGAACTCTTCGATCTCATCTTAATCTTCACCGCTGCATTGTTGGCCGGTGCATTGAATGCGATTGCGGGCGGCGGGAGCTTCTTTTCTTTTCCAGCCCTTTTAGTCGCCGGCGTGTCACCAATCGTCGCCAATGCTACAAATGCGTTGGCACTCTGGCCGGGCACGCTGGCGAGTGTTGGTGCATACCGGCGCGAACTGAGTGGTCAACGGAACGATATTTGGCTCTTCAGCGGGTTGAGCCTGCTCGGTGGACTGCTCGGTGCGCTGTTGTTGCTCGCTACCGATGAACAACGTTTTACCGCCTTGATCCCGTACCTGTTACTCTTTGCTACCCTGATCTTTACATTTAGCCCACAGATTACCACCGTAGCCCAACGGCTGGTCGGGCATAGCAGTCGTCAGCAACGCCTGTTGGTCACGGTTGTCTATTTGGCTATTGCCATCTACGGTGGTTTTTTTGGTGCCGGACTGGGGATTCTCACCCTCGCGGCTTTGGCATTGCTCGGCCACGAGAATATTCATCGAATGAATGCGTTGAAGACATTGCAAGCTGCGCTGGTGAATGGGATCGCCGTCCTGACCTTCGTTGTGACCGGCTTGATCGCGTGGTTGCCGGCATTGGTGATGACCGCCGGCGCTATTATCGGTGGCTATGGGGGAGCTGCTATTGCCCGCCGCATTGACGCCCGCCGGGTTCGCACCGTGGTTGTGTGGATCAGCATCGGTTTGACGGTCTGGTTTTTTGTGCGCGGATGATGATCGCCATACGTAAGGTCGGATGATGAGGGGGCAGCGGTGCGCTCACTCTGCCTGCGGCGCTGCAATACGCGCCCGGCGGATCGCCCGGACGTGATCGGAGGTTACGCTACCGGCAAGGTAAACCAGAACGTCGAACCACGCCCCTCTTGGCTACTAGCCCAAATCCGACCACCGTGCCCTTCGACCAAATGTTTGGCAATCGCCAACCCCAAACCGGTGCCGCCGGTGTGACGAGTACGTGCCCGGTCAACTTTGTAGAAGCGCTCAAAGATACGCCGAATATCGCGACTAGGAATGCCAATACCGGTATCGCGCACACTGATCAAGATCCACGTACCCGCCGAATGCGGCGGTCGATCTGTCCGCGAGGGCGGATCATCGACGGCAAGATGCAACACTTGGGCGGTAACGGTGATGGTTCCACCTTCGGGGGTAAACTTAACCGCGTTGTGTAACAAATTGAGCAGCACCTGCCCAATCCGATCACCGTCCATTAACGCGAGCGGTAGATCGGATACCAGTTCGGTACAGATAGTATGGCATTTGCGTTCGGCTTGGGGACGGATACGCTCGATTGCCCGCTCTATCACCGGCCAGACGGCTAGCGGCTCCAGCTTTAGCGAAACCCGACCCGACTCGAGACGTGATAACTCGTGCAGTTCATCAACTAGTTGGGTAACGGCATCGATCTCTTGGGCCATCTGTTCAAGCATCCGAGCAGCGATATCGGGCGGTGGAGTCGATTGCAACGTCTCAACCAACAATTTGAGCGAAGCTAACGGCGTGCGCAATTCGTGCGACACATTAGCGACCAGATCACGCCGCGCGCGCTCTAACATACTGATTTGGGTTAAATCACGGATTGTGATCAGCGCACCGACAATATCCCGTGAAGCGGTGTATAACGGGATAAATTGCAAGTGGAGTGTGCGCCCGGTTGCGAGTGGACGGATCGTTAATTCACGTTGCTCACCGTCAATCATCGCATCGTGCGCTAATCGGTCAGCTTGATGATCGCGCACCAACGTGATCAACCCACTCCCACGCATATCAGGCTGACCGGCCAACAAATGGATGGCTGTATCGTTATGAAAGACGATTTGACATGCGCGATTGACGACGATGACACCGGTATCGATGGTTTGAACAAGGGCGACAAAGAGGGGCTGACAGTTGGGAAGGCCAAGCTGAAGCGATGGATCGTCCGGTGGAAGTGATGATGAGAGGGTAAGCGTCATTACCTCATCCTGTTCCGCAGCAGATAGTGCAGCAGTAGTATCTTGGTCACGGGCAACACGTAAGCGTTCAAGCTGACGCCCCCAGCGCACGGTGAAGATCAGGCTCACCGTTAACACAACCGTCGCCACCGTCAGCGTCAATTCCAACAGCGTCATTGGCTTACTGTTGTCCCATCAACCGGAGGTTCAAATCGGTACCCAACACCACGCACCGTCTGGATATACGTCGGCTTACTGGGATCAGGTTCAATCTTCTCACGCAACCAGCGAATATGGACATCGACGGTGCGGCTATCACCGATAAAATCCTGCCCCCATACTCGTTCGAGCAACAGATCGCGGGTCAGAGCGATGCCACGGTTGCGCATAAGACACGTCAGGAGGTCGAACTCCTTTTGCGGCAGGTTTAGTTCTTGACCATCACGCCATGCACGACGACTACTGGCATCAACCCGGATCGAACCCGCCTCTAATACTTCACGCACAATCGAATGCGGCTGCCGTTCACTACGGCGCAAAATAGCCCGCACACGCGCGAGAAACTCACCGAGGCTAAACGGTTTGCTGATGTAGTCATCGGCGCCGAGTTCAAGACCGGCAATCCGATCAACTTCATCTTGGCGTGCGGTAAGCATGATTATCGGTACGTCACTCTCTTGGCGTAGAATCCGACAGACCGAAAACCCATCAAGGCGGGGGAGCATAATATCGAGCACCACGAGATCGGGCTGATCACGGCGGGCACGATCAAGCCCTTGTACGCCATCGCCGGCGATAATGACCGCATACCCTTCTCGTTCAAGATTGTAGCGTAGCGTTTCGGCCAGTGTCGTCTCGTCTTCGACAATCAAAACCGTCGCCATATCCACTCCACACATAATGACCGCCGGTAAGTAGCCGGCGGTCACTGCCTCTCGGTGACAATGGTCGGGGCGGAGGGATTTGAACCCACGACCCCCGCGTCCCAAACGCGGTGCTCTACCAGGCTGAGCCACGCCCCGACGCCATTAAGGTTAGCAGCAACCAGGCCATTTTGTCAAGCGCCATCTGTCACTTCAGGCGGAATTACAGGTGACCCAGAGCGAGGCTGCAATTGGAGCCGAGCACGCACGCGAGCCAGTTCTCCCACTGCCAGCCGCACCTCATTCAGCCATTCACGATGTTCGTAAGCAAAGGCGCGGGCAATGTAGGCCAACGCACTACTGCGCGTATCAGCAATCCCTACGGCCACCAGTAAATCGAGCAGCTCGCGTTCAGCACGGCCAAGGCGGGTCATAACCGGCACCGTGCGCGTCGTAAAGAGCACCTCGTGATCGGCGCTCCGCATCCCCCATGCGACCGGCACGCCGAGGTGGCGCTCGATCTCACGAGCCACCCGCATCCGGTCACGCCGTGTCTGCTCACGCAAGAGCGGAATATCATCAAGCGGGCGGTCAATCGGTAAAATGATCACAATCTCGTCACTGTAACGCCGAATCTCAGCAGGACCGGCCCGCACCGCTGCCGGTAATCGTTGGGCGATTAAACGCTGAATCTCTTCATCATGCATGACATTTTCCTACGACCAGAGCACCTTATCCGGTGTGATGTGTTACCACCCATTTTCGCATCAACCAACCGGCCACCAGTCCGATGATACACGCTACTGCGCCAAAGAGAAAGGTTTCGCCGATCACATTGGCGGCAATCTCCATCAGAAACCGAGCCGGGTCGGTCAATGCCAGTGGATTATCGGCACCGGCCCGCCGTAACACATCTTGCCGATGCACGCCCCACAATGTGAGCAACGCGACACCGACTGTCATCCCAACTAAACGCAGGGCAATCACCAATGCCGAAGCTGCCCCACGCCGATCTTCGCCGGCAGCCGCCACAACGGTATCGGCGACCGGTGCGATCACCAAGCCGAGACCAATACCGGTTAGGGCCAATTCCAACCCCATCCGCAGATAGGTTGCCTCTGGCCCCCAGAACGTCATCAAGAGATAGCCTGCGAGCGCCAAGCCTAAACCGAGGATGGTTGGCAAGCGCGCCCCAAAGCGCGCCGTCAATAGGCCACCGGGCAATGCGGCGGCAGCCATCGTCAAGGTCAATGCCGACAACATCCAACCGGCATCCCACGCTGCAATTCGCAGAATATCGCTATCGGTTGGGTGGTAAAGCAGTAGACGAGTGTTAATGTACAGTGGTACATTCGTGATCGCGATGGCCAGGCCAAAACCAATCATTACATTGATGATACACGCCATCGCCGTATCACGGCGCGTAAACAGTTCTAAGCCGATCAACGGATCGGCGCTGCGTCGCTCGACCCAGACAAACAGTGCGAACAACACCAACGCTAATCCGACCAGCGGCCCGGCATACGGTGGAGGCCCCAACCGCTCACCGTAGAAGTCGATCGCTCCTAACTCACTCCCGGCCGCCAAACCAACGTTCAATACCACCAGACCAGCACTTAACAACACGGTTCCCGGCCAATCGAACGAACCTACGCGCGGCGGGGTTGGTACATTCCGCAGAGCGTACCACGTCAACCCAAGCGCCACCGCACCGATCGGGAGATTGAGCCAAAAGAGCAGTCGCCAGTCGTCGAACAGACGCATCAAGACGCCGCCATAGAGGTGACCAACCATCCAGCCGGCGGTATCGACGGCCCCGATCACACCGAGGGCAGCCGCCCGCTGCCCTACCGGAAAGAGATCGCCGACCAGGGCCATTGATACCGGTACCATCGCTCCGGCTCCAAGCGCCTGGATAACCCGACCAACAATCAATATTGTCAAGTTAGGCGCCGCCGCGACGACCGCCGATCCAACCAAGAAGGTAACGAGGCAGAGAAAATAGACCTTCCGCCGCCCGAATAGGTCGGACAGCCGACCCATGAAGGTAATACTGACGGTATACGCCAACAAGTACCCACTCACTGCCCACGACGCACGGTTCAGCTCGGTATCCAGAGCGAGGCGGAGGTCGATCATCACTTTGGGCAACGCTGCACTGATCACGGTGAGATCGACCGCACCGATAAAGATCGCGAGACAGACCAGCGCCAGTGTCAAGCGCGGATCAACAGTACGGGTTTCAACGTTGGTCAAAGCTGGATTCTTCATGGGCATTGGATCGGTTCACGGACATCCACCGTTTTATCGTAGTCACTAAACTCAAGCGTCCACGTACTAGGGTTCGTCGCATCGGTAGCGGTATCCACCAGCACGACACGGCTAGCCCGCATGGTCTCTTGATCGGCCCACATATCGGCGGTTACCGGCCCTGCACCGAGCAAATTCAGACTAATTGCCCGCAAGGGTTCGGCGGGTAACGTACCACGCAGATGATAATGTGGACGACCGTTTAGATCTTCAATACCCACCAGCGTCACATCGGCCAGGTTATTCGCCAGTAACGCCTCAATGCCACTCTCCGGGGCAAACAACGTTGCCGGATCGAACGTTGAACCCGATTGCAAACACATCCATTGGCGTGTGATCGGGTTGGTCGTATACTGCTTCCCGGCTAACGAGATGGTCCGAATTTCACCGATCGCATTACCGAGCGTGATATTGAGGATGGAGAGAACAGCATCTGGACGACGCAAATCGCCTTCGATACTATTGAGAACCGTCACCCCACCACTATCGAGTGCTACCGGCTTTCCGCTGAGGGTAATCCGAAAATGCGCACTCTGACTATTTTGCGTAGCCCGACCGATTGCCGCCGCTAATGCGCGTGGATCGGGTGTGGGCGTTGGCGTCGGTAGAGCAGCACTACTGCTACACCCCACCAACCATGCCACCCAACCGATGATGAGCCATCTCCAGACCTGCTTCATAACGCACCTGTCTATTACTCGTGCTACCATGGTTGTGACAGTAGTATAACAGAGGTCGTCACTATGAATATCGCAATTATCGGGGCAGGTGCGTTGGGCAGCGTAATCGGTTTTCACCTTGCCGCTGGAAGTAATGTGATCCTGATTGACCTATGGGCGGAGCATGTTCATGCGATCAACTCCGGCGGGTTACGTTGCTTAATCGATAATAAAGAACGGGTAGTTACCCTTTCCGCCACGACCGATCCAAGCAGCGTCGAACCGGTTGAAGTAGCCCTGATCACCGTTAAAGCGGCGCAGACGGCGTGGGCTGCCGAGGTCGCAGCCCAGGTGCTCACAACCGACGGGGTGGCGTACACGCTACAAAATGGTCTGGGTAATGTAGAAATCCTTAGTGCACGTCTTGGTAAGCAGCACGTTGGGCAGGCAGTGACTACGCTCGGTGCCACCATCCTCGGCCCTGGCTATGTTCGGGTTGCCGGTCTCGGTACGACAACCTTCAGCATAACACCGGCTCTACACCTTGCCTACGCTATCGCCGACCGGTTTCACGCGAGCGGTTTACCTGCTGCCGTTTCAACCGATCTGAACAGGATGGTTTGGAGCAAGTTACTTGTGAATGTCGGTATCAATGCACTCACCGCGATTCTGCGCGTTCCTAACGGCGCATTAGCAACAACTCCCACTGCACGTAACCTTGTGCGCAAGGTGGTCGAAGAAGCTGTCGCCGTAGCCCAAGCTGCCGGTATCACACTCAATCTTACCGATCCGGTCGCCGAAACATTGGCCGTAGTCCAAGCCACTGCCGACAACTACTCTTCGATGCTGCAAGACGTGTTACGCGGCGCACCGACCGAAATTGATACGATCAACGGTGCAATTGTACGCGAAGGGGCACGATTGGGCGTGCCAACACCATGCAACGCGATGCTGTGTGAATTAGTCGCAGCACTCGAAGAAACGGCCCCTCTGCGGGTACCGGCATAGGCGCTACGACATTTGACGGCGGGCAGTGATGGTTATGAGCACCGCTACCATCTGCTGGGCGCGTTGGAGCAGTTCATCCATCGCGTTTGCATCCGGGAGTAGGTAGATAGTCTCACCTAAACCACCAGGCGGAAATGCCGGATGATACAGCACATAGGGATCAGGACCGTCGTGGTGATACACATCGATGGTCATTGACTGCCCAAGTGCATTCACCACTACGGTTGAAAAGATCGTATACCCTTCGCGCGCTAGCCAACCCATCAGATCGGCGGCAATGTCCTCAGCACGCGGTTCCGGTTGACGATCGTAGCGAACTATCTGAAGCACAGGATTCCCTTTCACGCGGCTCGTTCTACTGCCGAGAGAAACTGGTTGACCGCCTCTTCAAGACCGATAACACCGGCGATGACCGGCTCGTTGTAGACCGGCACAAAGTCGAATAACAACGAGTGAGCTGTCTCGAGTTCGCGGAGCATAATGTGGGTAATCGGCCCTGCATTCGGTACCATCAGATCGCGAGCAGCGCGTAAAGTTGCTGCCCGATCGTAAGGTAGCCGCACGATCTGCGCCTGCCAGTCCGTTTGATACACCATAAGACGCGCATACGCAGCTCGCCAATCACCATCAAACGGCAAGCCAACCGACCCGACATTCACTACCAGCGTTTCACCTACCCGCCGTATAAACGGCATATGGGTGTGTGCAGTACAAAAGACTGCGGCCCGCGGATCGATTTTGGCATGCAATTCGAGTTTGGTATGGCTTGGCAATAATCCATCGCGGTCGTGATGGATCGAAGCGTGATACGCCATGACAAGGCCATCTCGCGTCGTTACTACCTGATTGGTAGGCAAGGCTTCAATCTGCGGTAACATATCGGCTACCGCTTGATGTGTCCAGATAATCGGTCCTAGCAAAGCCTGTTTACCGCCTTGCGGAGGACAACCGGTGGCTACATCACGTTCATAGGATAAGATGTACCCCTCGTGATTCCCACGTAACACGTGCCAGCCACGTTCCGTGCGCATACGCAAGGCTAACTCGAGACACGCTCGCGGCTGAGGACCACGGTTGATGATGTCACCGGCAATGATCACGATATCGGGGTTCCATCGCTCAATATCATCAATCACCGCTTGAAACGCGGCCAGATTGGCATGAATATCGGCGAGTACTGCAATCTTCATAGACGGTGCTTTATCCTTTCCCGCAAGTTTGTTGCCGTAGAATGCCATCATGTAGTGTACCATGTAAAGAACCGTCGCGGGAAAGAACGTTTTGATACCCCACCTATCGGTATGTGGGTGAACCGGTACGCTTCTGCCGTTGGTCGGAGGAGTACCGGTCTGGCATTACGCCTTCACGACAAACAAGACCAGGTGTACTTCGGGTTCTGCTATCGGGCTGATAAACGGTGCTTGATTGATGTACGCGGCAAGTTCGGCACTGTCGAGCAATGCCGCTTGCGCCGGTGCAGTACTGTCGAGGAGATAGGCACGTACCTGCGGCTGCGCAAACCCGGCCGTTCTCAACAGCCTCGTCCACTCTTCACCCAGACCATCAGCCGGTGGTAGCGGGATGTCCGGTGGTAGCGTCTGTACTACGGTGAGCGGATGCTTGCGTAACCGTACCCAGTATTCACCGGCAGTAAGCAGAATCAGTCTTCCACGGGGATGCAGTACGCGCCGCATTTCGGCTAAGGCTTGCTGTGGTTGTGAGAAGAGGGCGAGGGCTGCGATACACCAGATTACATCGATTGTCTGATCGGCAAAGGGGAGGTTGACGGCATCACCAACGATCTGCGATATGCCTTGCGTAGAACCCAAGACGTTGACATCCCGTTCGAGGCCGATGATCAACCCGTCGGACGTACAGCATTCCCGCAACCAGTGTGTTTTGGCTCCATCACCACAGCCAACGTCGAGTGCTTTTGCTATACCGCGTGGAGTGACTGCCAATAACGCACGACGGATCAACGGTAAGTATGGTTCGTGGAGCAGTGCTATCATAGTAACGCAAAGAACGCAAAGAACGCAAAGAACGCAAAGAACGCAAAGGGGTATACTGCACAACACAAGTTATGTTCCGTACCACCTTGCGTGGATACACCGTTACGTGGGAGAAGTCAATGACTCGACCCATTACTACAGTTCAACTTGCCGCATTACACGGCCCGAATATTTATCGCCCCCAACCCGGCGTTATCTTACGAGCTAGGACTAATGATGACTACCGTGAACGACTACGTACTGCACTAAAACACGGCGCATTGGCCGTTGGTTTGATGATCGCCCACCTACACATCACCGCGCACAAGCAGCCCGATAATGTACTCCTCAGTGCCTTCTTTACCACCAACGAGCCAGACATCGGGGCTGAGCTTTGTCAATATGTGATCGATGGTCTTAACGCTGAACTGACCGGTGATACCACGTGGGATGCTGACGAGCCACTCTTCGCTCTGCGTGATCGGCGTCAAGCACAGGCGTTACCGGTCGCTGCGCTCCAGTTGATCGCCAACGCACGCCAACGCGATATTCCAACAACCAGATTACCCGACGGTAGTCTGCTCCTGGGGCAAGGCGAACGGAGCTGGATCGCTACCCGTGATGAGCTATTCGCCATCTCCGATGTGCAACCACCATGGTCGCGCCTCGGTCGCATTCCGATTGTCGCGATCACCGGTGAGCGGTATCGTAGCCAGGCTGTTCAGGCACAGGCAGCGCGGTACGATGGCATCACTCTCGAACATGCCGACCGACACGCAGTGATACGGGCGCTGGCCGATCCGGCGTGTACCACACTGGTCGTTGGTTTCGACACCGACAGCTTACTGCGCGAAGGGCTACCGTTCGACCGTTGTGATCTAGCGGTGATCACCGACCGCGCCGGCCAACGCCCGCTGCATGCCTTTGACGATGACGAGTGGTTGAAGGCGCTTGGCTTGCCGATGCTGTGCAGCACGATGCCCACGCTCATCAACCTCACCGATCCGGCACTGCACCCGCTCTTGAGCTATGCACCGAACGGCATCATCGGATGGCAGGCGCAGACAGAAGCGATGGATTAGCGAGCCGCGCGGTACGCGGCTCTCACCGAGTTATCGGCTGCACTCTTCGCCCTTACGCCGACTCGCCATCGAAGCGATCGGTCACTGCACCAAGACTAGCCGACGATACCAACTTGGCATACTTCGCCAATACACCGCGGGTATAGCGTGGCGGACGAGGTTGCCACGCAGCGCGGCGCCGTGCCAACTCCTCATCAGAGACATTGAGCTGCAAGAGACGGGTATCGGCGTCAATGGTGATACTATCACCCTCTTCGACTAGGGCAATGGTGCCACCAACCGCTGCTTCAGGCGCAACATGACCGACTACCAAGCCATAGGTACCACCAGAGAAGCGTCCGTCGGTAATCAGCCCAACGCTATCGCCCAAGCCAGCGCCGATAATCGCCGATGTTGGGGCGAGCATTTCACGCATACCGGGGCCACCCTTCGGCCCTTCGTACCGGATCACCACGACATCGCCCGGCTTAATCTTGCCACTCAAAATCGCTTCGAGACATTCCTCTTCGGCATCGAAAACACGGGCTGGTCCAGTAATCGAGCGCTGCTTAATACCGGTAATCTTCGCAACGCAACCTTCTTCGGCCAGATTACCACGGAGGATAGCCAAGTGTCCTTGCGGATAGAGGGGTTTATGAAAGGGACGGATGACATCTTGATCGGCCGGTGGCTCGTCGGGTACATCGGCCAGCACCTCAGCGATTGTCTGACCGGTAATCGTCATGCAGTCACCGTGGAGTAAGCCGGCATTCAGCAACATCTTCATCACCTGCGGTACACCACCGACACGGTGTAGATCGGTCGCCACATAGCGGCCCGATGGCTTGAGATCGCAGAGCACCGGTACCCGTTGGCGGATCGTCTCAAAATCATCGATGGTCAACGGTACTTTGGCAGCATAGGCAATCGCCAGCAAATGCAAAACGGCGTTGGTAGAGCCACCTAATGCCATTACGACCGCAATTGCATTCTCAAACGATTTACGAGTCAACATCTGGCGCGCCGTGCGATTGGCACGGATGGCCTCAACCAATACCTCGCCGGAACGAGCCGCGCTGATCGCCTTCTCCTCATCTTCGGCAGCCATCGTTGAAGAGCCGGGTAAACTCAAGCCCAGCGCTTCAATTGCCGACGACATCGTATTGGCAGTGTACATACCCCCACACGAGCCGACACCGGGGCATGCATGGCGCTCGATCTCAAGCAATTCGTGTTCGTCGATCCGGCCAGCGCTGTATTCACCAACCGCCTCAAACGCGCTGACGATGGTCAAGTCACGGCCTTTGTAATGGCCGGGTTTGATGGTGCCACCATAGACAAAGATGGCCGGAATATCGAGCCGGGCCATGGCAATCAAGGCGCCGGGCATGTTCTTGTCGCAGCCACCCACTGCAAGAATGCCGTCCATCCGTTGGGCATTGACGACCGTCTCAATCGAATCGGCGATCACCTCGCGGCTGACCAAAGAATACTTCATCCCTTCGGTCCCCATCGAGATACCATCGCTGACCGTGATCGTGCCGAAGACCTGCGGCATACCGCCCACGGCACGAATAGCGGCTTCCGCCCGCGCTGCTAACGCTCCTAAGCCGGCGTTGCACGGTGTCAGCGTACTGTGCCCGTTAGCCACTCCCACTATCGGCTTCGTAAAATCGTTGTCGCCAAACCCGACCGCACGCAGCATTGCCCGATTGGGTGAACGCTGCGGGCCTTCGGTAATCATACGACTACGGCGATTATCGCTCATCACGAGCCTCCTCACAGATTAGAACCGGAATACGAGGCTATTGTAGCGCAATTTTTGGTAAGGCGATGCCGGGATTCTGCGATGCATAAGTAAGGGCATAGCGGCGCTATGCCCTTACTACGTCGACTCGGATACCCCGACACCCCGCCCTCACCCGAACCCCCGCACCGCCCCGACCCACGGCGCACCCGTCACCCATAACCCAACACGACACTGATGGGGGCACAGCAACACGATGTCGCCCCAGGGACCCCGACGCCCCGCTCTCACCTGAACCCCCGCATCGCCCCGACCATGGCGCACCGGTCGCTCACCGTGCGGCACGATATTGTAGGGGCACAGCAGGGCTGTGCCCCTCTGGTGCGATGCCGTGCCCCTTTCTTCCTAATCACCGGCTTTCTCTACCGCTTCCAGCAACGGCACCGGCGCTTCGCCACGGCCCACACCCCAGTAGATGAAGCCAAGGCTCCGCATCTCACGCGGGTCGTAGAGATTGCGTCCATCGATCACTACCGGTTGGCGCATGTAGCGTTTGATCCGTTGCCAGTCGAGTTGCTTAAACTCATTCCATTCAGTAACGAGGAGCAGAGCGTCGGCGTCTTTTGCGACATCGTAGGCAGTGGCGGTAAACGTCACGGTCGGCAACAACTCTTCTGCCCGTGGCATTGCGACCGGATCGTAAGCCTTTATCCGCGCCCCTTTCTTCAGCAGTGCATTGATAATATCAACACTCGGCGCTTCACGCATATCATCGGTGTTCGGCTTAAACGACAAACCCAACACACCGATCAGGCGACCGGTCAGATCACCAAGCACCGTCTCGACTTTCTTCACAAATCGCTTCCGCGCATCGGTGTTGATGTCCATCACAGCTTGCAACAGTTGCGGGTGACAACCCGCCGAAGCGGCCATATGGTACAGCGCCAGTACATCTTTCGGGAAGCAGGAGCCGCCGTAGCCAACACCCGCTTCAAGAAAATGAGGCCCGATCCGCTTGTCAGCGCCCATCCCACGCGCCACTTCGCGCACATCAGCGCCCAACCGCTCGCAGATTTGAGCAATCTCGTTGATAAACGAAATACGGGTCGCCAAGAAGGCATTTGAGGCGTACTTGATCATCTCGGCGGTACGCAGATCGGTGATGATAATCGGTGCGCCAAGCGTCTCGTGCAACGCAGCTACTCGCTGTGCTGCTTCACGATTTTTCGCCCCTAATACTATCCGGTCAGGCTTGAAAAAGTCGCTTAACGCACTGCCTTCGCGCAAGAATTCAGGGTTCGAGACCACATCAAACTTGACATCAGGACCGGCGTGTTCGGCGATGATGTTCTCGACCATATCACCGGTACCTACGGGCACCGTACTCTTATCGATAATGATCGAGCCGGAGCGCAGATACTTGCCGATACTCCGCGCAGCCGCTTTTACATACGTCAGATCGGCCGAACCATCTTCACCCATCGGTGTACCGACGGTGATAAAGATAAATTCGGCTTCAGGGATCCCCACCGCATAATCGTCGGTAAAACGTAGCCGCCCGGCATGCATATTGCGCTCTTGTAACTCTTCCAGACCGGGTTCATAGATCGGTGATTTGCCACTGCGCAGCAGTTCCAGCTTGTGCAGATCAATTTCGATACACGTGACCGAATGACCAAGATCGGCAAAACAGACGCCGGTCGTGAGGCCAACGTATCCGGTACCAACAACACAGATGTTTTTCACGATGACAACTCCTTACATGTGCATCAATCGCAGCGTTATCCGGTGCGATTTACTTCTTGTTGTACAGGGTACGGTTAACATTTCGATGAATAACGTCGCTAGGCCTGATGAAAAAGCTCAGAGCGTAACCTCGATCCCCAAACCGAGTTCGGTGGCCCGCTGTAACACCAGTGCGGCGACAGCCAAATCTTGCACCGCATTGCCCACCGACTTAAACAAGGTTATCTCATCGGCAGAGGTACGCCCACTAACTGTACCGTTAACCAACTCACCTAGCTCACCGGCAATATGGTGCTCGGCGATGAGGCCGGCAGCACGGGCTTGGATGAGGTCGCCGGCTTCGGCCCACGCCGCATGACGTTGATCGACAAAGACACGACTACGGGCCACAACTGCCGGTGGAATCTCGGCCATGTCGGGGCGGTAGGCGCCAATGGCATTGATATGGGTACCGGGCCGCACAAGATCGGCAGCAAAGAGCGGGGTTGGGCTACTCGTAGCGGTGCAAATGATGTCAGCTTCGGCTAGCGGCAGGGTTGGATCGGTCGCAATGCGCAGATCACCACGAAAGCCCTCACCACGCAATCGCGCTACCAACAACGTCGCCCGATCACGGGTACGATTAACAATCCAGATATTGTCAATTGTCGGACGCACCGCCAGCACGGCCACCACCTGCGACAACGCCTGCGCACCGGCCCCGAAGATGACCAACGTGCGCGCCTCAGGGCGCGCCAGCAGGCGGGTCGCCACCCCTGAAGCAGCCCCGGTACGCAGTGCGGTCAGGTACGTACCATCAAGCACTGCCACCGGCCGACCGCTAGTCGGATCGAATAGGGTCACCAGTGCATAGATCGTCGGTTCAGCACGATACATATTCTGGGGAAAGACCGAGACGGTCTTGAGACCAAGCGCCGGCAACTCACCACCGAGTCGGCCGGGCATGAAGAAGGTTGTTGCTGCATACGCAGGGGTTGTAATTGCCGTTCGTAGGGGAATATCAGCTTCACCACGTGCCAGTAGGCTAAATGCTTGCGCTACCGCTTCAATCGCAGAGGCCATTGGCGCGGCTTGAGCCACATCGGCCGCCGAAAGGAATCGCATGCACACCTCCTCGCTGCACCTCATACATCACGAGCGTATCATACGACAAAACCGGCACGGTGCAGATACCATGCCGATTCTACCGAGGTAAGGTGAGCGGATGCCTACGCCTATACCGATGGCTCTTGCGCCGCACTCGGCGCATCGGGTCCAGACAACGACTCATCAGCAGCGGGCAACGGCTCATCGTCGTTCATACGGCGCAACGACAACCCCATCCGCTGCCGCTGGCGGTCGAGGCTAATCACCCGCGCGGTCACGATCTGGCCGGGTTGCAACACATCGCGCGGCTGAGCTTGTGGGTCGGTTGTAAGCTCACTGGCGTGGATCAAGCCTTCCACCGCTTCTTCAACCTGCACAAACGCCCCAAAGGGTGTCACATTCGTCACCGGGCCGGTCACCAACTGACCAAGCGTGTAGCGCTGGTCAATTGTCTCCCATGGATTATCCTGCAACTGGCGGATCGACAACCCGATCCGTTCCCGCTCACGGTCAATCTCAACGACGACCACTTTCACCTCTTGACCGGGCTGGAGCACCTCACGCGGATGATTAACCCGCTGCCAGCTCAGTTCTGAGATGTGGGCCAACCCATCGGCGCCACCCAAATCAATAAACGCGCCGAAGTTGGTAAGCTGATTGACCTTCCCGACCAACACATCGCCCGGCTGCAACTCGGTGAGCAAGCGATGCTTTTGGGCCTTGCGCCACTCTTGGGTTGCGGCCCGCTCCGAGAGCACGAGCCGGTTGCGCTCACGGTCAACCTCGATCACCTTCAACGGAATCTCCTGGTTGACCATCTTCTGCAAGGCATGCTGTCGCTCATCGGCGGCGGTACGGCCGTGCAACTGCGCCACTTGCGAAGCCGGCACAAAGCCACGGATGCGGTTGAACTGTACCAACAAACCGCCTTTGTTGAAACCGATCACCTTGCAGCGCGTGATGCCGCCATCGCGGAAAAGCTGCTCGGCAACTTCCCAGTCCTTCGCCACCTGCACCATCGAAAGCGAGAGGATCAGGTCACCGTCGCGGTTTTCCGGCTCTTGGACATACACCTGAACCGTATCACCAACCTTCAGCGAATGGATAAAATCTTCGCCCATCTGGCGCAAATCTTGAGCCGGAATGATGCCTTCACGCTTGGTGCCAATCGAGACCAGAACGCCATTCTCTTCGATGTGCATGATCAGGCCTTCGCGCAATTCACCACGCTGCGGGCGAGCATAATCATACGCATCGAGCAACTGGGTCCAATCAAGATCTTCCTCATGTTGCCGGGTCACAGGGTCGGGCTGGACAGACATGCTACAAAGCCTCCTCAAAGAGATTTTTCGTTATGTCACAACTTCCGCGTCGGGGCAAAAAACGCGTGGCCCGCATAATGCGGTGAGATGCGAGCGACCGCGCAACATCATTTTTACGTGCAGATTACGAGATGGGCGCGAGCCATCGGCTCCGCTGCTTGATACGTGCTCCAAGGCCGTCGTTACCGTTCCAGTCTGTGGAGTACCCGTCGCGGAAGTCGAGACATGTTTTACAATGCTGGCAATTATAGGCGATGATGGTGAACCTGTCAACATTTTTCACAAAGTGATTCGGATGTTCATCTACGGGCATTATCTATGGTGTGTCATTTTATTTAGAAGTTCTAACTATCTTATTCCGGCTATAATAGCAACGAAGACGGTAAACAGGTTGTTGTATGGCGTTGACATTTGTCTTCTTGGATGGAGTCGGCTTAGCGCCGACCACCGCCGATAACCCGCTCGCGCAGGTACCTATGCCGACCATCCGGCAGCTATTGCGCGGTCCGCTCACCACTGAACAGATCGGTTACCGCGATGAGCTGTTGCTCGCGCCACTCGATGCCTGTTTGGGAGTAGACGGCTTGCCTCAAAGTGGGACAAATCACGTTGCCCTTTTGGTCGGTGTGAACGCACCGGCGTTACACGGTCATCATCAACCTCACTTTCCACCGGTGGCGTTGCGTCCATTATTAGCCGAGCGTTCGCTCTTCCGGCGCGCCCGGTTGCAGGGCAAACGGGTCGCCTTTGTCAATGTCTTCACCACCGGCTACTGGCAGGCGTTGGCCACCCGTCGCTTGCGTCGTTCGGCCAGCATGATCGCTGCTGAAGGCGCCGGTTTGTATCTGCGCGATTTGAACGATCTGCGCGCCGGGCAAGCGCTCAGTTGGGACATTACCGGTGAAGGGTTGGCGGCGCACGATCCAGATGCCACGACGATCCCACCAATCAGCCCCCAGCTCGCCGGTGAGCGATTAGCCCAGTTTGCATTGGACTACGATCTCGTCTTTTTTGAATGTTTTCTCCCCGATCTCGCCGGACACGGTCGGCTCGGCCCCCGCGGCGTAACGATTGCTCTGAGCCGGATTGACGGCTTACTCGAGGGTTGGCTCCGCGCTCGGCGATCCATCGACACCTTGCTTGTTACGTCAGATCATGGCAATATCGAACAGGCGAGCACGAAGAGCCATACGACTGCTCCCACGCCATTACTCGTCATCGGACCACACGCGGCATCGTTTCGCCACGTGCGCCGGATCGATGAAGTGGCCGACGCTGTGATGAAGGCACTGGCCGACGAGCCATCTCGCGTGGGAACACCGGCAATATAACCTGTGAGGGCTTGGGTGCTGCCCGGTCACCATCGTGAGGATGGCTCAGATTCGATACTAACCACAACGAGGAGTATATGTCGCGTAACATCCGAGTGTTATTTGTCTGTATGGGTAATATTTGTCGCTCACCGATGGCCGAAGCCGTGTTTCGCCATTTGGTCACCGAAGCCGGCCTCCAAGACCGTTTCGAGATCGATTCTGCCGGTACCGGCGGCTGGCATATCGGTGAGCCGCCACATCCGGGGACGCAGCGGGTACTGACCCGTCACCATATTTCCACCGCCGGGATACGGGCGCGGCAGGTGCGCTCGGCTGATATTGACCAGTTCGATTACATTCTGGTCATGGATCGCGAGAATCTGGCCGATCTGGCGCATTTTCACCCCAAGGCCCGCGAACGCGCAAAGCTGTTGTTGAGTTTTGCACCGGAATTAGGCGTTGACGAGGTACCTGATCCCTACTACAACGGTCGCTTCGATGAAGTGTACCGTTTGATCGAGACGGCGTGCCGCAATTTGTTAGCCTACATCCGCGAACGGGAGGGAGTGTGACGCTCGATCACAAACACCAGCTCGTTGGGCAACTCGATAACCCGGGGCGACCAACCTTCGGCGGCGATCAGTGCATCCATGTAGCCACGGTAGGTTGTCGCCATGCCCACATTGCGCCCACCCAAACTGCGCGTGGGGAACGAAACCACCAGTCGGGGCGCCTGGATGGCGCGCAGGAGATCGGCGCCGGCGCCGCGCCGTTGTTGTTCGAGTAGCGGGATCGTTTTCAAAACGAGCGCAACGTCAGCCGACACCGGCGGCGGCCCTAACATCAAATCGCAGATAGCGGCTTCGCCTTGCACACCCAGCAACGGCAGCGCCTCGTGCAAAAACGCGCAGAGCGCTGTATCAACATCGTAGGCCGCGTAATAGGCGTTCGGTGGCAGATGCATCCACGGCACAGTGAGGGGATGCAGTCCACACCCCACATCGAGTACGCGCTGCGGTGGCGAATCACCGAAGCAGGCCGGGTAGAGGTATTCGAGGACCGGCAATCGTTCGCGGGTCGAGGCATGGCCGGCTAACAAACGCCGACATACCGCCTTGCGTGCCATCTCATCTGCCGCCTGCTGCAACTCCGTCAGCCATTGCCGATACGGCGGGCGATCTTCGGTATACGCACCGATCATCTGGTGCAAGCGGGTTTTGGTCGCTTTAATCGCTGCCTTCAGCGAGGGGTAGCGCTGGAGCGACTCACGCCCCACCCGTTCGATGACACCGACAGCGATTGAGCGATAGCTCGCACCGGCTTGTACCGCCGCCACCAACGTGGCAAGGCGGGGATCAGCTTGCTCCATTGCCGTCTTCCTCATGACGTTCACGACGGATCAACGCCATTAATTGAGCCATAAAGTGCAAATTGTGGATCGTCGCCAACCGCAATGCCAACGTCTCGCCGATCTTGTGTAGATGGTGCAGATAGCCAAGACTGTAGTGACGGCACGTAAAGCAGGTGCATCCCGGCGAAATTGGGTGATCGGCCTTAATATGTTTCCGGTCGGCAAGGTAGACGTAGGTAAACCACTCACCCGCTAACCGAAAGCCGGGATGGTGTGGATCGGTGGTAAACGCCAACAATCGGCCCTGGCGGGCATCACGGGTTGGGAGCGCACTGTCGAACATCTCGTAGCCCATCCGCGCACAAGCGACCACACTCGCCGGATGACCGACACCAAGCGCATGCATCGGATAGTGGGCCGGAATCTGGGCACGGGTAAACGCCAACATCTCGTGCAACAGGTTTCCCTGCGTATCGAGCGGCCACCCGCCAAACCCAAACCCATCGAAGCCGACTTCCAGCAACGCAGCAGCACATTCGGCCCGGAGCTGGAGATCGCCACCACCCTGCACTACCGCAAAGATGAGCGGCGGTGGCCCACTCCATCGCCGTTGCGCCAATTGACGATCAAACTCGGCCCGACATCGCTGCGCCCAGCGCACGGTTCGTTCAACCGAACGACGCTGCTCGGCCGGCGGATCATCAACATGCGTGCAATCGTCGAGACAGATGACAATATCGGCCCCGTAGCTCAACTGAAGCTGAATACTCTTCTCAGGCGTTAGGTGAAATGACCGTTCGGCACCCTCTGGCTGAAATACCAAACCCTGATCGGAGATTTTTCCCTGTTTCGGATTGTTTCGGATCAACGAATACGCCTGAAAACCACCACTGTCGGTCACAATTGGGCCATTCCACGCCGCCATCCGGTGCAACCCGCCGAGCGCATGGATCGTCGAACTCCCAGGACGCTGCATCAGATGAAAGACATTCATCACCAGCGCAGTAATCCCGGCCTCGGCGACATCACGACTATCAACGGAACGAACAGTACCAAAGGTAGCATCAGGTAAAAATACCGGTAATTCGAGCTGACCATGATGAACGATTAGTGTTTTGACCATATATTCCTAACAAAGATGACTCACCCTAGAGTTGAAATTTAGCACACAATACGGTATACTGATGTGGATTCGTATGTTTTCTGTTTGTAGCGGTTTTGACCCGCTATGTTTGCGGGTCATAGTAGATAATATGTCTACATTGTTCTATATTTGTCATCCCAACGGTCGCACCTAGGGATCAGGGTAAAGAACGTTCGTGTTATTTCATGAAATGGAGTATCAGATGTCCGAAATCACCAAAAACCTGCTCAATGTCGATCTGCGCCAAGGCGTTGTGCCAATCTCGAAGGCGGCATCATCACTTGCCGCGCTGATCAAGCGCTCACAATCAACCCATCAACCGATTATTGTAACCCAGAAAGGCTATCCTGCCGGTGTTCTGATCGATGTAGAATTGTTTACGGCTCTACGCGAACTGGCCGAACGCTACGAAGCCGAGCGCAATGGCCACAACAACAACGCCGAGTAAACCACTGCCGGCATATTACCATACGTGAGCGCAGCCGAATCAACCAACGGCTGTGCTCCGTTTTTCGGCAACGTTGCCCAGAGCATCGCTGCTGCCGGGCCAACACCGCCAAGTTGCAGCGAAAACGCCAACACTTATCTAATCTAACATGCGCATCGGCGGCATGTTTCGCTTCAGAAAGCGACAAAGCCTGCTTCGCCGCTCGTTTGACCAGCCACTTGCACGTTTTGCCGACATGTGCTATACTCTCAGCCGAAGTCAATCCCCAATAGCTCAACGGTAGAGCAGCTGACTGTTAATCAGCGGGTTCCTGGTTCGAATCCAGGTTGGGGAGCCAACAAATAAACCGCCGGTATCGGCGGTTTATTTGTTAACAAGATGCCCTGCGGAGAATCGGTCTTTTACGTTTTGCTCCGCCATGAGACGTTCTCCTATTGCTACCGCAGCAAACGGAGATCAAATAGCTATTGGACTCATGTCCGGCGCTTACCCGCGCCACGTACTCAGATGGAGTCCGCCCGGTCAAGGGGGCGTCTCCGGTTATCGGTAAACACATGGTACTTTGTCTCGGCATTTTTGCTGATACATTGTATCTTTTGAGGAAAATGCATGCCGTCGCCTGAACCAGATCGGTTTCAGTCAGCGGGTTTGTCTGGAATGGCTAGAGCGCACGGCAAACCTCGTGCTTGCCGGAAATGATGATGCCGCCATTTACCATGACCTCCAAGAGCTGCTTAAAGACAAACTATCTATCGGCGGGAACGCTAAACGCAGTAATCGCGAGAAGGTCATCACCATCCTGATGAAGATTTGGGTGCGACCACCTCACGAGCTACTTCCCCTTCAGCGAGAAGGTCTCAACCTTCTCGCCCAGCTTCCGCGCGAGGAACATATCGCAATCCACTGGGGAATGACGATGGCAGCGTACCCGTTCTGGAGTAACGTCGCAGCACAGGTCGGGCGACTACTCAGACTCCAGGGATCCGTCACTGCCGGTCAAGTACAGCGCCGCGTGCGCAAACACTACGGGGAACGCGATACCGTATCCAGAGCAGTCCAACGAGTCCTCCGCAGCTTTGTCGATTGGGAAGTTCTGAAGGCATTATCAGCGGCAAAAGGTATCTATACCGCCGGGCTGACGCGCACCATCGATCAGGTGGAGGTCATCGCATGGTTAGCGGAGGCCTTCTTGCACGCTTATCCTCATGGTTCGGTGGTGCTGAGAAGCCTCCTCGATGCCACGAGTCTGTTTCCGTTCCATCTGAGCTATGTTCCCGCAGCCCATCTGGTCGCGGCCTGCGACCGCATCGACGTGCTCCGCCACGGTCTCGATCAAGACTTGGTTATGCTTCGCCCAGAACGTCTGCTGGTGGCGCAGAAAGGTGAATGATGCTGTGCGGCACTACGCCTTTGCGTTCTGCACCTGACACCTGTGATCACGCATCGGGTACAAGAAGTTATCTCATACATTGGTTGCTGTGAGATAATAGTGCTGATCCTTACGATGGGGGGTGAGCACGATGGATCTGACCGAT